>NZ_JOGH01000006.1:0-156630 GCF_000721345.1 Kitasatospora sp. NRRL B-11411
GCGCACCCCCTCCCCCACCCCCGGCCCCACCATCCGCATCACCGGCACCCCGGGCTTCGGCCGCCTCAAGATCCGCCACGCCCGCCGCTGACCGGCTCCCGCCGCACCGGCCGCCCGGCTGACCCCGGTACCGACGGTGCGGCATCCGGCACGAGTTCCGGGGCTGAGCGCACGGCGAAGGCCCGCCACCCTCCCGGGGTGCGGGCCTTCGTGTGAGCGGAGAGCGGGCCGGGGGTCAGGCGGCGACGGGCTCGTCGGTGGTCCGGGGGGCCGGGACGGTGGCCGGGCGGTCCTCGGCGAGGAGGTCGCCGGTGGGGGCGTTGTAGGCGGCGAGGTCGAGGGTCTTCTCGCGGGCGGAGACCAGGATCGGGACGACGACCTGACCGGCCACGTTGGTGGCGGTGCGCATCATGTCGAGGATCGGGTCGATCGCCAGCAGCAGGCCGACGCCCTCCAGCGGGAGGCCCAGGGTGGAGAGGGTCAGGGTGAGCATCACGATCGCGCCGGTGAGGCCGGCGGTGGCCGCGGAGCCGATCACCGAGACGAAGGCGATCAGCAGGTAGTCCTTGATGCCGAGGTCGATGCCGTACACCTGGGCGACGAAGATCGCGGCGAGCGACGGGTAGATCGCGGCGCAGCCGTCCATCTTGGTGGTGGCGCCGAACGGCACGGCGAACGAGGCGTACTCGGACGGGACGCCCAGGCGCTCGGTGACCCGGCGGGTGACCGGCAGGGTGCCGACCGAGGAGCGGGAGACGAAGGCGAGCTGGATCGCGGGCCAGGCGCCCTTGAAGAAGTTCAGCGGGTTGAGGCCGCCGACGAAGCGCAGCAGCAGCGAGTAGACGCCGAACAGGACGATCGCGCAGCCGACGTAGACGTCGACGGTGAGGGTGGAGAAGGGCTTGAGCAGGTCCCAGCCGTAGACGGCGACGGACTTGCCGATCAGGCCGAGGGTGCCGAGCGGGGCGAGCCGGATGACCCACCACAGGGCGGTCTGGACGAGTTCGAGGACGGCCTCGGAGATCTTGCGGACCGGCTCGGCCTTCTCGCCGAGCTTGAGGACGGCCGCGCCGACGACCACGCCGAGGAAGACGATCTGCAGGACGTTCACCTTGAGGAAGGCGTCGGCGATGTTGGTCGGGATGATGCCGGTCAGGAAGTCGACCCAGGTGCCGCCCTTCTCCACGCCCTTGACCCCGGCGGTGGAGAGGTTGGCGCCCTTGCCGGGGTCGGTGAGCAGGCCGAGGCCGAGGCCGACGGCCACCGCGATCAGCGAGGTGGCGAGGAACCAGAACAGGGTGCGGACGGCGAGCCGGGCGGCGTTGGTGACGTTCCGCAGGTTGGCGACCGAGACGATGATCGCGGTGAAGACCAGCGGCGGGACGGCCAGCTTGAGCAGCTGGACGAAGGTCTTGCCGATGGTGTCCAGGGTGGTGGTCAGCCAGCTGACGTCGCCGGCGCGGGCGATCCAGCCGAGCAGCAGGCCGAGGACGAGGCCGCCGACGATCTGGACCCAGAAGGGGGTGCGGCGGAGGCGTCCCAGCAGGGTGGGCGCGGGCGCGGTGGACATGGGTGTGCGTCTCCGGGGGCTGGTGGAGCGGGGGGAGGAGGGGTGGGGCGGAGGCGGCGGCACGACGGACGCGGGGGCCGGGCGGGGAGACCCGGGGGGACCGACGGGGTCGGTGGCGTCAGGAGTGGCGTGCCGCCCGCATACAGCCGCCGGAGCGACAGCGGCGCGGGCCGTCCACGGCACCGGGCAGACGCGGGCAGCACGGCACGAGCGAGGTGCTCGTCCCGGCCTGGCGCGCGGCGTCTGCGGTGGTCATGACCGGCACACTAGCAACAAACCTTTGAGATGTTCAAAGTACTTGTTTGAGATCGTTACCGAACCACCCTTTCCTGATGGGCCGTCAGCCTGACCAGGCAGCTTTGACGCCTTTCCGGTTATACGTATAACTTGAAGGGACACCACGCCGCCGGAAGGACACCCATGGGCTACACCGCCCTGCTCCGCGCCCCGCACGTCACCCGGCTGCTGCTCGGCACCCTGCTCGGCCGGCTCCCCGCCGGCATGACCGCCCTGGTGATCGCGCTCGCCCTGCGCGAGGCCGGCGCCCCCTACAGCCGGATCGGCCTGGCCACCGCCGCATACGCGATCGCCGCCGCCGTCGGCGGGCCCGTCCTCGGCCGGCTGGTCGACCTCACCGGGCAGCCCCGCGTCCTGCTCGCCTCCGCCGCCCTGGCCGGCACCGGCTACGCGCTGCTCGCCCTCGCCCCCGGCTCCGCCCTGGCCGCCCCGCTCGGCGCCGCGGTCGCCGGACTCTGCATGCCCCCGCTGGAACCCTGCCTGCGCTCGCTGTGGCCCGACGTCGTCGAACCCGAACAGCTCGACACCGCCTACGCCTTCGACTCCGCCTCCCAGCAGGTGCTGTACGTCGCCGGACCGCTCGCCGTCGCCGGGATCGCCGGCGCCCTCTCCCCCACCGCCGCGCTCTGGACGGCCGCCGTGCTCGGCCTGCTCGGCGCCCTGGTGGTGGCCGGGTCCGCGCCCGCCCGGGCCTGGCAGGCCCCGCCGCGCGCGGCCTCCGCCGGACTGCTCGGCCCGCTGCGCTCCCCCGGACTGGTCCTGCTGCTGCTCGGCCTGGCCGGCGCCGGCTGGGCGGTCGGCGCGCAGAACGTGCTGTTCATCGCGTACGCCGAGCAGCACCCCGGCGGCCTGCCCGGCGGCGCCGGGACGCTGCTCGCGCTGGCCGCGCTGGCCGGACTGCTCGGCGCGCTGGCCTACGGCACCGCCCGCTGGCGGGCCGGGACCGCGACCCGCACCTGGGTGCTCGCCCTCGGCATGGCCGCCTGCTACCTGCCGCTGCTGCTCCTGCCCGGCCCCTGGGCGATGGCCGCGCTGGCCTTCGTCTCCGGCCTGGGCCTGGCCCCGCTGCTGGCCGCCGCGTTCGTGCTGGTCGCCGAGCTCGCCCCGACCGGCACCGTCACCGAGGCGTTCGCCTGGCTGGTCACCCTGTTCGCCACCGGCAACGCGGCCGGCTACGCGGTCTCCGGCGCCCTGGTCGACACCTCGCTGCACGCCGTCGCCCTGTGCTCGGTCGGCGGCATCACCCTCGGCGGCCTGCTGCTGCTCGCCACCCGCACCCGGCTGCGCCCCGCCGACGCCCCGGCCCCCGCCCCCGCCCTGGTCTGAACGCCCGGACCCGGACCCGGCCGCAAACCGCTCGCCCGATCCGCGCCGCCCTGCTTGGATGCGCGGCATGACGAGTCACCAGCTGCCCGCCGGCCACAGCCTCTCCACCGACCCCGCCCGCCTCGACCGGGAGGCCGTGCACCGCTGGCTCTCCGAGGACGCCTACTGGGCGCTCGGCCGCCCCCGCGACAAGCAGGAGCGGGCCATCGACAACTCGCTCAACTTCGGCCTGTACGAGGACGCTTCGGGCACCCAGGTCGGCTACGCCCGGGTGGTCACCGACCACGCCACCTTCGCCTGGCTGTGCGACGTCTACATCGCCCCCGAGGCCCGCGGCCGGGGCCTGGGCACCGCGCTGGCCGCCGCCGTCCGCGACGAGCTCGCCGACCGCGGCCTGCGCCGCCTGGTGCTCGCCACCCGGGACGCGCACGAGGTGTACGCCAAGGTCGGCTTCGCGCCGATGGCGGTGCCGGAGAAGTGGATGATCCTCGGCGAGCAGTAGCCCCGCCGCCGGAGCGCCGGGCCGCCGACCCGGCCTCCGCTCCGGCCCCCGCTCGGGCCGCCGACCCGGCCGCCGCCCGGCCCCCGCTCAGGCCGCCGCGGTGGACCCGCGCACCACCAGCGTGGTCGCCAACGGGCCCGCCGGCGGCGGCAGTTCGCCCTCCAGCAGGGACACCAGCGCGGCCAGCCCGGCCCGGCCCAGCTCCTCGCCCGGCAGGTCCACCGTGGTCAGCGGCGGGCTGAGCAGCTCCGCCACCGGGATGTTGTCCATCCCGACCACCGACAGGTCCTGCGGGATCCGCAGCCCCAGCTGCCCCGCCGCCCGGTACAGCCCGGACGCCACCACGTCGTCGTCGCACACCACCGCGCGCGGCCGTCCCGGCCCGTCCAGCAGCTCCCGGGCCGCCCGCTCCGCCTCCCGGCTGCCCTCGTTCAGGCTGACCGCCAGCTCCCGCACCTCCAGCCGCGCCGAGGCCGCCGCGAACGCCGCCTGCCGGACCCGGAAGGTGTGCGCCGAGTGCACCGAGCGCAGGTAGCCGATCCGCCGGTGCCCCAGCCCCGCCAGGTGGTCGACCGCCGCCCGCATGCCCGCCGCCAGGTCCAGCTCCAGCGTCGGGCGGCCCGGGTGGGCCGCCGGGTCGGCGTCCAGGAACACCGCCGCGGTGTCCGCGGGCAGCGGGCCCAGCTGTCTGTCGTCCGGCGAGCAGACCAGCAGCCCGTCGAACCGCCCGGCCGCGGCCGCCTCGGCCAGCACCGCCGCGTCCCAGCCGCTGGAGACCACCACGGCCAGCCCGTGCCGGGCCGCCTCCTCGTGCACGCCGGTCAGCACCCGGCCGAAGAACGGCCCCAGCAGGTTCGGCACCGCCAGCAGCACCATCCCGCTGCGCCCCAGCCGCAACTGCCGGCCGGCCGCCTGCGGGCGGTAGCCCAACTCCCGGGCCGCGGCGTGGATCCGCTCGCTGGTCGCCGCCGAGACCCGGTGCCCGGCGCTGCCGGAGAACACCAGCGAGACCGTCGCCTGCGACACCCCCGCCAGCCGGGCCACGTCACGGCCGGTCGGTCGGCGGCGCGCGCCCTCGCCGGGCGGGCGCTCCGCCAACGCCGTCAGCCGGCCTGCGCCTGCCGGGACGCGGCCGCCCGGGCCGCGTCGTCCGCCGCGTCCTCGGCCGCGTCCCGCGCCACCGCCCGGGACTTGCGGGACTCGATCCGGGCCGCGATCTGCGCCGACATCTCGTCGCGCTGCTTGCTCAGCACCACGTAGCTGACCGCCGACGAAGCCACCGCGGCCAGCACGAACAGCAGCAGCACGCCCATCGCGCCGACCACCGGGATCACCTTGAAGTGGCCCAGCAGCAGGGCGACCAGCAGGCAGGCCAGGAAGATGCTCACCCGCAGGGAGGTGTAGCGGAGCGTGGCGTGGTTCTTGCTGCTCACCGGGGTTCGTCCTTCGCTGCCGGGTCGCGCCGCGGGGCGCGCGGGGGTAATGGCCCTCCCAGTGAAGCACGACCTCACACCGCTCAGGCGCGCAGGTCGAGCCACATCGTCACGTCGTCCCGGTCGTCCCCGGGGGCCACCCGGATCGCCCCCGGCACCCGGCCCACCTCCTGGTACCCGCTGCGCCCGTAGAACTTCTCCAGCCCGTGCCCGCCGCGCAGCGTCAGCCGCAGCCCGGCCAGCCCCCACTCCCGGGCCACCCGCTCCGCCTCCGCCAGCAGCTGCGCGCCGTAGCCGCGGCCCTGGAAGTCGGGGTGCACCATCACCCGCTTCAGCATCCGCCAGTGGTCCATCAGGTCGAAGCGCATGTCCTCGAAGAACACCACCGCGGCGACCCGTCCGCCCGGCTCGTAGCCGACCAGCAGCCGGTCCGGCCCCAGCGCCCCGAACTGCCGCTCCGCGACCGGCCGGACCTGCGCCGCCGCCACCGGCGGCACGAACCCCACCGCGCCCCCGGCGTTGGACACGTCCGTCCACAGCGCCGTGATCTCCTCGCGCAACGCGGGCGTCGGGTCCGGGTCCAGCACGAATCGCAAGGTCATGCGGCCAGCCTAGACGGGCGCGCCCACACCCCCCGTGCCCGCTCGGCGCAGCGCCAGGCAGCAGCCCACCGCCACCGCGCACAGCGCGCCCGCCGCGTACCAGGTGCTGTCGTAGTCGCCGAAGCTGTCGCGGGCCAGCCCCGCCAGGCCGGCCACCGCGGCGGCGCCGACCTGGTGGGCGGCCAGCACCCAGCCGAAGACGATCGGGGCGTCCGGGCCGAAGTGGCGGCGGCAGAGCGCGACGGTGGGCGGGACGGTGGCCACCCAGTCGAGGCCGTAGAAGATGACGAAGGCCAGGATCGGCGGCCGCAGGCTCTCGCCGAACAGGGCGGGCAGGCAGGCCAGCGAGAGCCCGCGCAGCGCGTAGTAGACAACCAGCAGCCGGACCGGCTCGAAGCGGTCGGTGAACCAGCCGCTGGCTATCGTCCCGGCGACGTCGAAGACGCCGATCAGGGCGAGCAGCGAGGCGCCGGTGGTGACCGGCATGCCGTGGTCGTGGGCGGCCGGGATGAAGTGGGTGCCGACCAAGCCGACGGTGGTGGCCCCGCAGATGGCGAAGGAGCCGGCCAGCAGCCAGAACGCCCGCACCCGCAGCGCCCCGCGCAGCACCCGCAGCGAGCGGGCGACCGCCGACCCGTCGGTGGCCGGCGGCGGCGGGGCCGAGGTCGCGCCGTAGGGCAACTGCCCGACGTCGGACGGGTGTTCGCGCATCAGCAGCAGGACGGGGACGGCCACCGCGGTGGCGCAGAGCGAGACCACCACGACGGCCGTCCGCCAGCCGTGCCGCTCGACGAGCGCGGCGAGCACCGGCATGAAGACCAGGTTCCCGGCCGCGCCGGCCGCGGTGAGGACGCCGGTGACCAGGCCCTGCCGGGCCTCGAACCAGCGGCCGGAGATGGTGGTGGCGAAGGCCCCGGCCATCGAGCCGCTGCCGAGGCCGACCAGCACGCCCCAGCACAGGATCAGCTGCCAGGGGTGGGTCATCAGCATGGTGAGCCCGGCGCCGGTGGAGATGGTCAGCAGCGCGCAGACCACCACCAGCCGGACGCCGAAGCGGTCCATCAGGGCGGCGGCGAACGGCGCGGTGAGGCCGTAGAGGGCGAGGTTGACCGAGACGGCGCTGGAGATGGTGGCGCGGGACCAGCCGAACTCGTCGTGCAGGGCGTCCATCATCAGGCTGGGCGTGGAGCGGAACCCGGCCGAGCCGATCAGCACGACCAGCGAGACGGCGACCACGATCCAGCCGTAGTGGACCCGGGGGGTGCGGCGGGGGCGGGGCGGGTCCCCGCCGCGGTCGGCGGCGGGGGCGGGGGTGAGTTCCAGTTCCTTCACCCGTCCGAGTCTCCCGGTCCGGCCCCGCCGCCACGACGGCTCCGGCTGCCACGAATGCCCGAATTCCTGACAGCGGGCGGCCGTTCAGTGCCCGGAGGCCACCGCCCCGCCGTCGGGCACCCGGCGCAGGCCGCGGATCGGCGGGCTGAGCAGCAGCGTCGCGGCGACGGCCAGGGTGACGACGCCGCCGATCAGGTACACCCGGGTCGCGCCCAGGGCCTCGACGGCGGGCCCGGCCAGCGCGGAGCCGATCGGGAACATGCAGACGGAGCCCGCCACTTCGTACGCGTGGATCCGGTTGAGCACCTCGCCGGGCACCTGGGTCTGCACGCTGGTGGCCCACATGACGCCCCAGAAGCTGATGCCGATGCCGGAGACCAGTTGGGCGGTGCCGAGCAGCGGCCAGGGCAGTCCGGCGGCGAACGCGAACTGCTGGACGGCGAAGGTGAACAGAGCCACCGCGCCGGCCGCGAGCGGGCGGGCCGGCTTGACCCGGATCGCCAGCAGGCCGCCGATCACGGTGCCCGCGCCGAACATGCCGTTGATCAGGCCGTAGACGGTGCCGCCCTCGCGCGCGATGACCTGGCCGGCCACCACCGGGCCGAGCGGGCCCCAGGAGAGCACGGTGAAGGCCATCCAGATCAGGATGACGCCCCACATCCAGCTGCGGGACCAGAACTCGTGCCAGCCGCCGACCAGGTTGCGCCACAGGCTGTCGCCGGGCGGCGGGGCGGGGACCGGGCCGAGCCGCAGCGCGAGCAGGCAGCAGGCGCTGATCGCGTACATCACGGCGGCGATCACCATCACCCAGCCGGTGGAGGCGGCGGCCAGCAGGCCGGCCAGCGGCGGGCCGACCAGGGTGGTGAGCGCCTCGGAGATCCGCAGCACGCCGTTGGCGCCCTGCACGTCGGTGGAGACCAGCGGGACGGTGGAGGCCGCGCCGGGCTGGAACATCGCGGCGGCGGTCCCGGCCAGGGCGAGCAGCAGGTAGAGCTGCCAGAGCTGGTCGACGCCGCGGAAGAAGAGCAGCGCGAGCAGGACCCGGGTGGTGAGGTTGAGCAGGTCGGCGAAGATCATCAGCCGCCGGGCGGTGAACCGGTCGGCCAGCACGCCGCCGAACAGCACCAGTCCGGCGAACGGGCCGAGCAGGAAGGCCATGGCGAACCCGACCGTGGAGGTCGAGTGGTGGGCGGCGATCAGGCCGGCCGAGACGGCGACGGGGAGCATCGCGTCGCTCAGCAGCCCGGCCGAGCGGGCGGTGAAGTAGAGGCGGAAGTTGCCCGACCAGATCGCGGGCGGTTTCACTGCGCTGACCTGCGGGGTGGGGGCGGCGTGTAGTTCGGGTGCGGTCACCTGGACAGTTTTGGTGTAGACCACTGCCGGTTTCCAGTGATTTCGGGTCACGATGCGGCGTCTGCGCGCCGGGTGACCGCACGGCGGCCCGCCGTGCGCACCCCGAGCACGGCACGGCGGACCGCCGTGCGGTCGGCGTCCGGGCCCTGAAGCCGTGACGCCCGGGCGGCCCGATTTCGCCGAGGTTCCGGACGGGGTCGGCCAACGACCCCCTGAGTGTCGGCACCGCCCGGTCTCCCTCGGCGTCCCCTCGCAACGGGCGCCGCACCCAAGAGTGATCAGTCGGATACGTCACGTCAATGGGTTGTCCGAAATTCAGACGGGGTTGTCCGAGGCGTGGGCCGCGCGCAACCGGCGCACGGCGCCGGGGCCGTCCCCGCTCAGCGGGCCGAGGCCACCGGGGCCGCCGGCTGCGCGGCCGCCGCGCAGGGCGTCCCGTCCGGGCCGCCGATCTCGCACCACACCCGCTTGCCGGAGCCGTCCGGGTACCAGCCCCAGCGCTCGCAGAGCAGCTCGACCAGCTCCAGGCCGCGGCCGTTGGTGGCGTCCTCGTCGGCCCCGGCGTGCCGCGGCGCGGGGGCGGTGCGGCTGGCGTCGGCGACCTCCACCCGGACGGCCGGCGCGGGCGCGGCGGCGGGGCCGACCGGCAGCAGCAGTCTGAGCACCGCCGGGTGGCCGGTGTGCACCACCGCGTTGGTGACCAGTTCGGAGACCACCAGCACCAGGGTCTCGGCCACCGGGGAGTCCTGGTCGATCCCGCCGGCCCGCAGCCGGTCGCGGACCCACCGCCTGGCCCGTGACACCTCCGCCGGGTCCGCCTGGACCGCCAGCTGTACCTGGAGTACCTGCACCGTTCCACCACCCGCACTAGGTATTCGGCCCGCTTGATCCCGCCGGTCCGGTCGGCCGCACGGAGCGGAGGTCACCGACCGGGACTGCCCATGGCATCGACACGAATACGCCCCAGAATGATTCCGCGACCGGGTCGCAGCAAGAGCTTCGGGCATATTCCAGCGTTCGGGGGACGGCTCGGTGCATACTGTCCCGCTCACCCTGCCGGGGTTCGCACGACCGGTCGGCGGCACCGCCCTCGCGGGTACCCCCGACCGTACCGCCGGGGGCGCCCCGGCACCGTCCCGCCACGGGCGAACCACCCTTCCTACAAATGTCCGACGGGCCTCGAACGTCCGGGCCCCGTACGGGGGAAGGGTGCTGAACGGGCGTCAGGCGGGCCCGCCGTCAGGCGAACACCACCGTGCGGGTGCCGTTCAGCAGCACCCGGCGCTCGCTGTGCCACTTCACCGCGCGGGCCAGCGCCTGGCACTCGACGTCCCGGCCGAGCGCCACCAGCTGCTCGGGGGTGACGTCGTGGGTGACCCGGGCGACCTCCTGCTCGATGATCGGTCCCTCGTCCAAGTCCGCGGTGACGTAGTGCGCGGTGGCGCCGATCAGCTTCACGCCCCGGGCGTGCGCCTGGTGGTACGGCTTGGCGCCCTTGAAGCTCGGCAGGAAGGAGTGGTGGATGTTGATGACCCGCCCGGACAGCGCCTTGCACAGGTCGTCCGAGAGCACCTGCATGTAGCGGGCCAGCACCACCAGGTCGATCCGCTGCTCGGCGACCAGGTCGAGCAGCTTCTGCTCGGCGTCCGCCTTGGTGTCCTTGGTCACCGGCAGGTGGTGGAACGGGATGCCGTACGACTCGGTCAGCTCGCGGAAGTCGGTGTGGTTGGAGACCACGCCGGCGATCTCCACCGGCAGCGCCCCGATCCGGGTGCGGAACAGCAGGTCGTTCAGGCAGTGCCCGAACTTGGAGACCATCAGCAGCACCCGCATCCGCTCCGCGGACTCGTGGATCTGCCACTCCATCCGGAACGAGGCGCCGACCGCCGCGAAGCTCGCCCGGAGCTTCTCCGCGGTCACCGGCTGCTCGGCCGAGAAGTGCACCCGCATGAAGAACAGGCCGGTGCCGCCGTCGCCGAACTGCTGGCTGTCGATGATGTTGCAGCCCGTCATGAACAGGTAGCTGGAGACCGCGTGCACGATGCCCTGCTTGTCGGGACAGGACAGCGTCAGGACGTACTGGGAGCGGACGGTCTCTTCCATCGTGCGGGGCCCCGTTTCTCGGCTCGGGTGGGTGGACGGCAACGGCCCAGCCTGGCACAGATCGCCCCGCCGCGGAGCCGCCGACCGCCACCCGAGACTCCCCCGGCGCCGCCGGTCAGCCGCGCGCGGTCAGCCGCGCCAGCTCCGCCGGCGAGCAGGGCGGCAGGTCCGGGTCGTCACCGTCGGCCACCGCCAGCCGGTAGTGCGCCTCGCGGGCCGCCCGCACCGCCTCCGGCCAGTCCGGGTGGCCCAGGTACGCGGCGGCCGGGGCGTCCGCGCCGACCTGGTGCACGATCCGCAGCACCCGCAGCACCGCGCCGTCCACCGCGACCGCCTCCGCGGAGTCCCGGAACACCGAGCCGACGTACTTCTCCGCCGACCAGCGGTCCAGCCAGCTGTCCTCCACCAGCCGGTACACGGCGTCGGTGAGGTCGCCGTACCCGCCGGGGCCGTCCAGCCAGGCCGCCCGCTGGAAACCGGGGTCGGAGAACATGTGCAGCGCCGAGCGGATCCGGGCCCGCCAACGCCACCAGGGCAGATCGCTCAGGGGCATGCCGCCCATCGTGCTGGAGCGGCCGCCCGTTCGAGAAGTGCTTCGGGCAGACCGGTACGCGGAATCCATGCTGTCTGACACGGGAGTCGATCGTACGTTCCCGGCCCCGCCCGCTCCACACCCCTCCCTCTACACGCGTCACGCACCGGTGGCGCTCCGTGTTACTCCCCCGTTGGCGATCCGTTCACATCACGTCCCTCTCGGCGTGCCCGGTGGCCACCACCCTTGATCCGCCGAGCCTGCGCAACGGAGCACGGGACAGCCCGCAGCAGCACGTCCAGGAGGAAGAGAGCGCCATGACGCGGAACGGAACCCCCCAGCCGCCCCCCGCCGTCAGCGGACGCCGCCGCGCCACCGCCGCCCTCGCGGCCTCGGCCGCGCTGCTGCCCGCCCTGCTCTCCGCCGCCGCCTGCGGAGGGCCCGCCGCCGCCGACGCCGCCGGCAAGGACGTCACCGTGATGACCTGGGCCCCGTCCGGCACCGGCGCCGCCGACCGCCCCGGCATGACCGCCCTCGCCGAGGCCATCGGCCGCGAACTCAACGACCACGACGGCCTGGCCGGCCGCAAGGTCCGGATCCTGACCTGCAACGAGCACGACACCACCGACGGCGCCACCGCCTGCGCCAGCCAGGCCGTCAACGCCCACGCGGTGGCCGTGGTCGGCTCCGCCAGCCAGTACGGCAGCAACTTCATGCCGATCCTCGAACAGGCCGGCATCCCCTTCATCGGCGGCTACGGCCTCTCCGGCCCCGAGTTCAGCAGCCCGCTCTCCTACCCGGTCAACGGCGGCCTGCCCGCCCTGGTCGCGGGCAGCGGACGCCAGCTGGTCGAGGCCGGCTGCAAGCAGATCGCCCTGATCCGCCCCGACACCCGGGCCGGCGACGCCCTGGTCAACTACCTCGGTGGCGCCGTCAAGCAGACCGGGATCAAGGTCGTCGACATCAAGGCCCCCGAGAAGTCCAACGACTACTCGCAGGAGGCCCGCCGGGCCATCGGCGACGACCGGACCGGCAACTGCCTGCTCTCCGCCCTCGGCGCCGAACCCACCGCCAACCTGCTCGACCCGTACCGCCGCGCCAACCCGAAGAACACCCAACTCGCCTCCGTCATCGGCTCCTTCCAGCAGTCCGTGGTCGACTCCACCGGCGGCGACAACGGCCCGCTGCGCGGCGCGTACGCCACCGGCTGGTTCCCCGCCGAGTCCTCCCCCGTCTGGGACGCCCTGCGCACCACCGCCCGCAGCTACGGCAACGGCGCCACCATCGACGTCTCCGACCCCGGCGTGCAGACCACCTGGGTCGCCTACCAGGTGCTCCGCCAGGCCGCCGGCCGGATCGACCGCAGCAAGCCGATCACCCCCAAGGCCCTCCAGGTGATCCTCGACAGCGGCGACCCCATCGACACCGCCGGCACCACCCCGCCCCTCGGCTGGGGCATCGCCAACATGCTCCCCAGCGCCGACTCCCCCCGCCTGGTCAACACCTCGGTGACCTTCCAACGCGTCCAGAACGGCCGCCTCACCGAACAGCACCAAGGCTTCACCGACGTCCGCTGGGTCCTCACCGGCGACACACCCCCGGCCTAACCCGCAGGGGCCAGACCCTGCGAAAGCAGGGGCGCGGGAAGAACCGCCGCGCCAGACCCTGCGAAACCACGGGCGCGGGGAGAACTGCCGCGCCAGGCCCTGCGCAAGCGGGACCGCGGGGAAGAACTGCCGCGCCAGACCTTGCGAAAGCAGGGGCGGGAAACTGCTGCGCCAGACCCTGCGAAAGCAGGGGCGCGGGGAACTGCGCGGCCAACCGAGCACCCACAGCCAGATCGCCTCGCAGGACAATGCGTTGCACTATCCCGCGACCGCACCGACGTGCGACTCCCGCTGCGCGCAGTTCCCCGCGCCCCCGGTTTCGCACCATCCCGCCGACGCAGCAGCAGCGCTCAGAGTTCGCCCGCGCCCTTGTCCGGCAGCCCCGTCTTCGAGGCGATCGCGCCCCACAGCTCCGCCGCCTGCTTCTTCGCCGTGGTGGCCGTGCCACTCGCGGCGTCGCCCTTGCGGAGGTGGTCGTTGTCCTTGGCCTTGCCCGGGTCGCAGCCGCCCGCCAGGTCTCCCGCCCACTGGGCGTACTCGGAGTCGGCGGTGGCGGACGCCTGCCAGGCCTGCTGGAGCTGGTCGACCAGCTTGCTGCCGTCGGCCAGCTTGTCGACCTTGAGGGCGCCGAGCTTGGTGAGCAGGTCCTGCCGCTGGCCCGCGGCGGCGGTGAGCGCGTTCTGCGCGTCCGGCAGGTTCTGGCACTTGCCGGCCGCGGCGACCGCGTTGACCACCGAGGTGCGGCTGGCGCTGGCGGTGCCGAGCAGGTCGGACATGGCCTGGGCCTGGGCCTTGGTCTCGGGGGTGACGGCGGCGTTGCCGCTGTTCGCGCTGGGGGCGTTGGCGCTCTGGCTGGCGGAGGTCCCGCCCTTCCCCTTGGCGGTGTCGTTGCTCTTGTCCCCGCCGCTGGACAGCACGCCGATCAGCACCGCGATCACCGCGACGCCAGCCACGCCCGCGCCGATCAGGATCTTCGGGTCGGGCTTGCGGCGGCCGCCGTCCGGCTGCTGGTGGCCGTTCCCGGCGTACCCGCCGTCCCCGGCGTACGCCGGCTGCTGCTGCGGGGCGCCGTAGCCGCCGCCGTAGGTGGGCTGGGCGGGCTGGGGGGCGTACCCGGGCTGCGGCTGCTGCACCGCCTGCTGTCCGCCGAAGGTCGGGTCGCCGTAGCCGGGCTGGGGACCGCCGATGGACGGGCCACCGATGGACGGGCCGCCGCCGGGCGGGCCGCCGGCCGGGTAGGGCGGCAGGTACTGGGTGGCGCCCTCGTCGCCCGTGGGGGCCGCGGGGGCCTGCTGCGGGGGCGCGCCCCAGTACTCGGGGCTGCCGCTCTGGCCGAGCGGCGGCGCGGACTGCTGCTGCGGGACGGGTGCCTGCGGGGGCGCGGGCGGCTGGGGCTGGGCGTACGGGGGCTGCGCGGCGGCCTGCGCCGGACTGCCCTGGCCGTCTGCGGCGGGCTCCGGCCGGAACAGGTCGTCCAGATTGAATTCGCCGGAGTTGGGATACGAGCGGCGCTGGCTCAACGCGATTCCTCACCTGTGCACGGCACCGGGATCCCGGGCCTTTCGGTTGCCCCGCCGGATTGCTGACGGCGGACCACAACTGCGAGGCCACGGTACCGGTTCACCGGCACAGGTGACTACGTGGGCTGCTGTTCTGTGCTATTGCTTCACGTCCGGGGGCCCGCCGCGGCGGGCCCCCGGACGCCGGGCGCTACGCGGCCTCGCCGTCCATCCGGGCGTGGAACTCCCGCACCGCCCGGTGGCCGCGGTACGGCTCCAGCCGGGTGCGGAAGTCGTCCAGGTACTCGACGCCGCGGTTGGAGCGCAGCCCGCTGAGCAGCCGGACCGCCTCGGTGCCGGTCTCGCAGGCGCGCTCCAGGTCGCGCTGCTGGAGCTGGGCGGTGGCGAGCAGGACCAGGTCGACGGCGCGCCGGCGGACCCGGTGCGCGGGGTGCAGTTCGAGCGCGGTGCGGGCGTAGTGCTCGGCCCGCTCGCCCTGCTGGAGGTCCCGGTGGCAGTGCGCCAACTCGTCGGCCAGGTACGCCTCGTCGAAGTGCACGATCCAGTCGGGGTCGTCGACGGGGTTGCGCCGCTCCATCGCGGCCAGTGCCTTGGCGGCGACGCTCTCGCAGGCGTACGCGTCGCCGAGCAGGGCGTGGCCGCGGGCCTCGGCGGCGTAGAACATCGCCATCGCGGTGGGCGTGGCCACACTGCGGGCGCCCTCCTGGGCGGCGCGGGCGAGTTGGGCGATCTCCCGGGGGTTGCCGAGGGTCGCGGCGAGGTGGCTCATCGAGGCGGCCAGCACGTAGCCGCCGTAGCCGCGGTCGTCGGCGGCCTGGGCGAGGCGCAGCGCCTGGATGTAGTACCGCTGGGCGAGGCCGGGCTGGCCGGTGTCGACCGCCATGTAGCCGGCCAGTTCGGTCAGCCGGGCGACGGCGCCGAAGAGTTGACGGCCCGTCTCGTCGCGGTAGGAGCCGCCGAGGAAGCCGGAGACCACGCTGTTGAGGTAGTGCACCACGACCGGGCGGACGTGGCCGCTGCCGAAGCGGTGGTCGAGGTCGACCAGCATCTGGGTGGTCGCCCGGATCGCCGCGACGTCGGCCAGGCCGACCCGGGTGCCGCCGGTGCGGGCGACCACCGGGTCCGGCGGGGTGATCAGCCAGTCCCGGCTGGGTTCGACCAGCGCGGAGGCGGCGACGGTGGTGCCGGCCAGGAAGTCCCGCTTGCCGACGTCGCTGCGCCACAGCTCGCAGATCTGCTCCAGCGCGGCGCCCAGGCTGGGCGCGAACTGCAGTCCGACGGCGGAGCTGAGGCTCTTGCCGTCGGCCATGCCGATCTCGTCCACGGTCACGCCGCGGCCGAGTTTGCGGCCCAGCGCCTCGGCGATCACCGCGGGCGCCTGCCCGCGTGGTTGTTGCCCGCGCAGCCAGCGGGCGACGGAGGTCTTGTCGTAGCGAAGGTCCAGTCCGTGCTCCGCGCCGCAGAGGTTGACCCGGCGGGCCAGGCCCGCGTTGGAGCAGCCCGCCTCCTGGATCAGCTGCTGCAGGCGCTCGTTCGGCTCTCGTGCGACGAGTGGTCTCGCGGCCATGGGATTTTTCCGCCTCCCCAACGCCGTCCGGACCCGACCGGAGGGCGACGACTGTGCAACACCATGCGGAATACCCACGGTGACGTACCCACTCCCCACGCGCCCGGGTGAATGCCCCTGTGCGCCCCCACTGCGCCCGTTACCGCCCCTGCTCAGCCGACCGGTTCCGACCAGGATCACCGTCCCGGGTGACAAGCCCCGTTCCGTTCGAGGCGTTCGGCCCCGGGCCGTAACCCGCACTCACGGACGGTAGTTGTGCAGCA
The DNA here is from genome assembly GCF_000721345.1 of Kitasatospora sp. NRRL B-11411. Lineage (NCBI taxonomy): Bacteria > Bacillati > Actinomycetota > Actinomycetes > Kitasatosporales > Streptomycetaceae > Kitasatospora > Kitasatospora sp. NRRL B-11411. The sequence continues at coordinate 16,008 of NZ_JOGH01000006.1, forward strand.
CGTGGACAACACCCCGGGAGCCCCCGAACAGAACCTGCCGCCGCTGCTGCTCGAAGCCGTCCGCTACGCCGAGGACCGGCACTGGGAGGTCGTGCCCGGCGCCTGGCTGCTCGACGGCGACGCCCCGGCCCGCTGCTCCTGCGGCGAGGAGCGCTGCGCGCTCCCCGGCGCGCACCCCCTCGGCGCGGACTGGCGGAACCGGGCGAGCTCCGGGCCCGGGGTGGTCCGCACCTGGTGGACGGAGAACCCGGAGGCCTCGATCCTGCTGCCCACCGGCCGGACGTTCGACGTGCTGGACGTGCCGGAGGTGGCGGGCTGCCTGGCGCTGGCCCGGATGGAGCGGATGGGGCTGCAGCTGGGCCCGGTGGTGGCGGTGCCGGCCGCGCCGGGGCGCAGCGGGCGGCGGCTGCACTTCCTGGTGCTGCCCGGCGTGGTCGACAAGCTGCCGGACATGCTCCGGCAGATCGGCTGGTCGCCGGAGCGCCTGGACCTGGTGGCGCGCGGCGAGGGCGACTGGGTGGTGGCCCCGCCGTCCCGGGTCGGCGGGTACGCGTCCGCGCAGTGGGCCCGGCCGCCGTCCGCGCTGAACCGCTGGCTGCCGGACGCGCTGGAGCTGGTCAGCCCGCTCGCGTACGCCTGCGGGCGCGAGGCCGGGGCGCCGCGCCCCGTGCAGCGCGCGGCGGCCGCCGCGCGCTGACCTCCCGAGCGTGCCCCCGGCCGATCCGGTGGGGGGCAGTCCGCGCGACACCCCGCGCGGCCGTGGCGGGCCCGGCCTCCCGATCCGGAGGTTCGGGCCCGCCGTTCGCCTGCTCGGGGCGCCCGCCACGGGCCGTCCCGGGCCGCCGCGGGGCCTCTGCCGAGCCGTCCGGAGCGCGATCTTCCGGAACCGGTCGTCATACCCGCAGGTCAACGCGGGAAGCCCACCGATCGGGTGACATCGCTCAAGGATTGGCCCCGGTTGCCGAGGGGATCATCCTCAGCGTCGGCACGGAACCGATGGAGCGGAAGGAGAGCGGACGGACCGAGAGCGCGGGGGGCTGCCGGGAGGGCGTTCGGACGGGGAAGCCGAATGCGGCAGCGGGAGGGAGCAGGGAGGGAGCAGGGTACGGCCGGGCGCGGCCGGGGAGCCGCGCACGACCGGCCCGCAGCGGGTGGGGACAGGAGGGGAGCGGGGTGGGGAACGGCGCAGGGCCCGGTGTGGGGACACCGGGCCCTGCGCCGTTCTGCCGCTCGTTCTGCCACTCTGCCGTTCTGCCGCCCGGCCCGCGTTCTGCCGCCCGGCCCGCTCCGCGGGCTACGCCTGGGCGACGAAGACGTGCGCGGCGATCTCCTTGCCGAGCTCGGCCGCGCTCTCGCCGCTGCCGACCAGCACGCCGCCGGAGGCCGGGGAGACCCGCACCGTCGCCCCCGGGCGGACGCCCGCCCGGCGCAGGGTGCGCATCAGCTCGCCGTCGGTCTGGATCGGCTCGCCGATCCGGCGGACCACCACGTCCACCCCGTCCTTGCCCGCGACGGCCTCCAGCGTCACCAGCCCGGCGTCGTAGCCCTCGCCCTCGGCCTTGGTGTCGCCGAGCTCGTCCAGGCCCGGGATCGGGTTGCCGTACGGGGACTGGGTGGGGTGGCCGAGCATGGCGAGCACCTTGCGCTCGACCGTCTCGCTCATCACGTGCTCCCAGCGGCAGGCCTCCTCGTGGACCTGCTCCCACTCCAGGCCGATCACGTCCACCAGCAGGCACTCGGCGATCCGGTGCTTGCGCATCACCCGGACGGCCAACTTGCGCCCCTCGCCGGTCAGTTCGAGGTGCCGGTCCTCGGCGACCTGGAGCAGGCCGTCCCGCTCCATCCGGCCCACCGTCTGGCTCACCGTGGGGCCGGACTGCTCCAGCCGCTCGGCGATCCGGGCGCGCATCGGGGTGATGCCCTCCTCCTCCAGCTCCAGGATGGTGCGGAGGTACATCTCAGTGGTGTCGATCAGCCCTGACATCGCCCCTGGCTCCGTTCTTCGGTGTCCTCACCGCAATTCTGACGCATGGGGATGACAACCGGCTGCGCCCGTCCGCTATGCCCGGGCCTTTTCGTCGTGGTTGACAGCCGGGTCCGGCGCGGGCCACCGTGCACGCCGTAGCTTTCTCCCAGAGCGGTCTGGACCACCCGGCCGCCCCGAACGCGGACGGAGCAGAGATGAGCGAACTGGTCGGCCGGTACCTGGACGCCGCCGTGGCCCACCTGGAGCGGATCCGCGCCGAGGAGGGGGAGAACATCGAGGCCGCCGCGGAGCTGCTGGCCGAGGCCGTCGAGCACGGCCGGCGGATCTTCACCTACGGCGCCGGGCACTCCTCGCTGGCCGCCCAGGACGTGGTCTACCGGGCCGGCGGCCTGGTCGTGATGAACCTGCTGAACGTCCCCGGGATGACCGGCGTCAACGTGATGCCCGCCCACCTGGGCAGCGCCCTGGAGCGGGTCTCCGGCCTGGCCACCACCACGCTCGACCTCACCCCGGCCCGCAGCGGCGACCTGCTGTTCGTGATCTCGCTCTCCGGCCGCCAGGTGATGCCGGTCGAGCTGGCCCGGCACGCCCGCGACCGCGGCCTGAAGGTGATCGGCGTGACCTCGCTGGCCTACCCGGGCGCGGTGAGCTCCAACGACCCGTCCGGCACCTACCTCAAGGACAACTGCGACGTCGTCCTGGACAGCAAGATCGGCCTCGGCGACGGCGAGCTCGACCACCCCGGCGCCGGCGCCCCGTTCGGCTCGGTCTCCACCATCACCACCAGCGCCCTGATGCAGTCCGTGACGGCCGCCGCGATCGGCAAGCTGGCCGACCGGGGCATCACCCCGCCGCTGTTCCGCTCCGGGAACGTGGACGGCGGCACCGAGTGGAACAACAAGGTGATCGCCGACAACGCGGACCGGATCTTCTACGCCTGGTAGCCCTCGCGGCGACCCGCCCCATTCGGCCAACTCCGGTCGTGCTCGCGTAAGTTCACCCGGCGCTGGGAAGGACTCACGGGACCGGTGAGACTGCGCTGCGGGGGCGGGGATGGCGGCTGGGACGGGGCGTTCGATCGGCTTCGTGCGGGAGCAGGACCTGCTCCCGCGCGTCTTCTGGGCCGCCGACGGCGCGTCCCTGCAGGGCCAGGCCCGGGCGGTGGCGCTCTCCCGCTGGGAGCTGCTGCTGCTGGTGGGCGCCGCCTTCGCGGGCTCCGCGGACGGCCCGGTCTGGGCCTGGGCCGCGGCCGTGGCGTACCTCGGCGCGCTGTTCATCGCCGTCACCGTCGCCCGGCAGAACCCGCAGCGGCTCTGGTACGACGGCCGGGCGGTCGCCGAGTCGGTGAAGACCCTGGTGTGGAAGTACGCGGTGCGCGCCGACTCCTACCAGCCGCCGCCGCGCAAGCTGCCCGACGCCGAGCGCCTCTACGACGTCCAACTCTCGGGCATCCTCGGCGAGTTCGACACCGACCTGGTCTCCCCCGGGGTCACCGAGGAGCTGAGCACCTGGCGCGCCCCGGCCCGCCACCCGCAGATCACCGACACCATGGAGAAGCTGCGCGAGCAGCCGCTGCCGGTGCGCCGCGAGGTCTACCTGCGCGAACGGGTGCAGAGCCAGCGCCAGTGGTACCAGGCCAAGGCCGTCCAGTGCCGCAACGCCACCCGCCGGGTCGGCCGGCTGGCCGTCGTGCTGCCCGCGGCCGGCCTGCTGCTGGCGGTGCTGCGCGCGCTCGGCGAGTTCGGCTTCGACGCGCTCGGCGCGATCTCCGCCGTCGCCGCCTCCGTCTCCGCCTGGGCCCAGCTGCGCCAGTACCGCCCGCAGGCCGCCGCCTACACCCTGGCCGCCGCCGAACTCTCCAAGGTGGAAGCCCAGTTGGCCTCCGTCGACCTGAGCGCCGCGGACTCCGAGGAGACCTGGGCCCGGCTCGCCCGGGACGCCGAGGACGCCATCTCCCGCGAGCACACCACCTGGCAGGCGCGCCGCGAGGTGCGCAGCCTCGACATCCCCAGCTGAGCAGGAGGGCCACCGCGTGGCGACACGGAGGATCGAGACGCCGGACGGCGGCGTCCTCGCCGTCGAGACGTCCGGGGACCCGTCCGGCCACCCGGTGTTCCTGCTGCACGGGACGCCGGGCAGCCGGGTCGGCCCGGCCCCGCGCGGCGCCGTGCTGGCCCGGATGCGGGTCCGGCTGATCTCCTTCGACCGGCCCGGCTACGGCGACTCCACCCGGCTGCCCGGCCGCGACGTGGCCGCCGCGGCGACCGACGTCACCGTCATCGCCGACGCGCTCGGCCTCGACCGCTTCGCCGTGGTCGGCCGCTCCGGCGGCGGCCCGCACGCGCTGGCCTGCGCCGCGCTGCTGCCCGACCGGGTCCGCCGGGCGGCCACCCAGGTCTCGCTGGCCCCGCGCCACGCGGACGGCCTGGACTGGTTCGAGGGCATGACCCCGTCCAACGAACGCGCCTACCGGCAGGCCGAGTTGGGCCAGCCGCGGATCGCCGGCCAGTTCCAGGTCCGGTCCCGGGTGATCCGCCGCGACCCGGCCCAGCTGATCCGCAACCTGGTTCCCGAACTGACCCCGCCGGACCGCACCGTGGTCGCCGACATCGGCATCCGCCGGATCCTGCACTCCACCTACCGGCAGGCGTTCCGCTACGGCGCCGACGGCTGGATCGACGACGTGCTGGCCTTCATCGCCGACTGGGGCTTCGCCGTGGAGAGCATCCGCGCCCCGGTCCGGCTCTGGCACGGCGCCGAGGACCGGTTCTCCCCGGTCGGCCACTCCGCCTGGCTGGCCGACCACATCCCCGGCGCCCAGCTCTACCTCGAACCCGGCGCCGCCCACTTCGGCGCCCTCAAGGAGATGACCGACGCCATCCGCTGGGCCGCCCACGCCTAGCGCGCTGCGCGCGCGGCACGAGGGCGGGGGCGCGAGGAACGGCGCGACCGGCCGCGCACCCCGGCAGGACCGCGGAACGGGACGAGCCGCCGTCCTGCCTCGCGGTCCTGCGGGAAGCGCCCGACCGGCCCCGCTCCCCCTCCCGTCCTCACCTCACAGCGGCTGCGGCTCCAGGTCCCGGTTGCTGCGCTGCCAGCCGCGGGCGGCGACCACCGACGGGTGCTCCTCGCCGAAGAGTTCGACCAGTCCGGCGACCGCCTGCATCCGCAGCGCCTCCGCCTCGCTGCGGCGGCCCGCGTCGCGCAGCGTGATGGCGAGGTTGGCCTGGCAGACCAGCGCGTCCGGGTGGGTGGCGCCGTACCGGTGGGAGAGGCCCTCGTACGCGGTGCGGCCGAGCGCCTCGGCCTCCCGGTGCTCGCCGTTCTCGGCGAGCGCGTTGGCCAGGTTGATGGCGGCGTTGAGGACGAACGGGTGGTCGTCGCCGAGGACCCGGGCCAGGCCGGCCGCCGCGGTGCGGCCGTGGGTGATGGCGCCCTCCAGGTCGCCGGAGCCGCGCAGGTAGATGGCGAGGTTGTTCTCGCAGGCGAAGGTGAACGGGTGGTCGTCGCCGAACAGCCGCCGGTGGCCCTCGTAGGCGTCGGTGGCGATGTCGCGGGCGGTCTCCTTGTCGCCGGCGGCGCTGTGGTCGGCGGCCAGGTTGAGCCGGCAGGCCAGCGCGTCGGCGAAGTCGGGGCCGAACAGGTCGACGTAGCGCTCGTAGGTGCGCTCGGTGAGTTCCCGGGCCTCGGTGTACTGGCCGGCCCGGCGCAGCGAGACGGCCAGCGACTTGGCGTTGCGCAGTTCCTCCGGCAGGTCGGACTGCTGGAGGTCGGCGAAGGCCTCGGTGACCTCCCGCAGCAGTTCCACCGAGCCCTTGTAGTCGCCCATCTCGCGCAGGTCGCGGGCCAGGTTGGACTTGGTGCCCAGGGTGTAGGGGTGGTGCGGGCCGCGGACGGCGGCGTTGCGCTCGACGGTGTCCTGGTCGAGGTCGCGGGCGGCGAGGCTGTTGCCGACCAGGCGGTGGTCGATGGCGAGGTTGTTGGCGACGGTGAGGGTGCGCGGGTCGTCCTCGCCGAAGAGCTCGACGAACTGGTCGTAGGTGTCCTGGTCGAGGGCGAGCGCCTCCTGGAACCGGTTGAGGTAGCGCAGGTCGGCGGCCATCGAGTTGGCGGTCATCAGGGTGTACGGGTGGTGCTCGCCGAGGAGTTCGCGCTGGCCGAGCAGGGTGGCCTGGTTGAGCGCCAGGGACTCGCCGTAGGAGCCCTTGGAGCGCAGCACGTTGGCGATCTGCAGGCGCAGGCTGAGGATCTGCCGGCGCCAGATCTTCTGCTCGGACAGGTCGGTTTCGTTCTCGGAGCGGACGGTCCAGGCGGTGTCGAGCTGGCGGCCGAGCTGCAGGGCCTGGTCGAGGTCGACGCGCTTCCACAGGTAGCGGACCCGGTCGATGAGCAGTTCGCGCACCTCGCGCTCGTCGCAGTCCTGGGCCCGGGACGGCGTGAGGTGGGGCCAGATCTTCTCCAGGGTGGGCCAGTTGGCGGGGTCGTCGGTGTCGCCGCGGGAGGGCCGGGCGTTGACCAGGATGCGGTGCACCTGGTGCATGGCGAGGTTGCGCTCGTTCTCGCTCATGCCGCTGCGGACGACGGCCTGGACCAGCCGGTGGACCTGGAAGGAGTCGGAGCCGGCGTCGGTCTTGGCCAGCGCGTAGCGGCTGACGGCGCGCAGCACCTTGCCGAGCAGGAAGGTGTCGGTGAGTTCCTCGTCGTACGGGAACAGCGCGATCCGCATCTGCTCGGAGAAGAAGAACTGCCGCAGCGAGATCGGCTCGGGCGCGAAGAACGCGCACAGTTCGAGCAGCCGCACGGCGGCCGGGGACTGCTCGCGCAGCCGGGCGATCGAGACGTTCCAGGTGAGGCCGACCGGGGTGGGGTAGTCGACGGGGGTCTCGCCGGCCGCGAGGACCTTGGTGGCCTCGGCCTTGAGCTGGTTGACGTAGGTCTCCACCGGGGTGCGGGTGGTCTCCAGCCAGGCGGCGGCGACCTCGACGGCCAGCGGCAGGTCGCCGACCGCCTCGGCGACCCGGTCGGCGTCGGCGCGGGCCAGGCCGCGGACCCGGCGGGTGAGGTGGTCGACGGACTCGGTGCGGTCGAAGACGTCGACGTTGAGCACGCCGGCCTGCCCGGACCAGCCCTGGTTGCGGGAGGTGACCAGGATGTGGCCGGGGCCGTCGGGGAAGAACCGGCGGATCTCGCCCGGCTCGTCCGCGTTGTCGAAGATCAGCAGCCAGTTGGGGGTCGGGATGCCCTGCCGGAGCGCGTCGCGGGTGGCCTGGGCGGCCTCGCTGACGTTGTCGCCGACCCGCAGTCCGAGCCGCCCGGCGAGGTCGGCGAGGTCGGAGACCACGTTCTCGCTCTGCTCGGCGTCGATCCACCACACCAGGTCGTAGTGCGACATGTAGCGGTGCGCGTACTCCAGCGCGACCTGGGTCTTGCCGACGCCGCCGAGGCCGTACAGGGTCTGCGGCGGCGGCAGCACCGCGGTGGTGCCGCCGGCCAGTTGGGCCCGCAGGTCGTCGAGGACCTTGACCCGGCCGGTGAACGAGTGGTTGCGCTGCGGCACCTCCCAGTAGGTGGGCTTGGTGCCGGGGAAGCGCGGTGCGCCGGGGCTGCGCTCGGGCAGTTCGGTCTCGGTGCGGCCGAGCGCCCGCAGCAGCGCGGTGGCGGCGGCGGCCTCGTCGCGGCCGATCAGGTCGACCGGGTTGCGGTTGTTGTACGGCGCGTTGAGGCGGACGTCGGAGACCCGGACCGGGATCAGCTGGCGGCGGGCCCCGGCCGGGTCGGCCAGCACGGTGCGGTCCCACAGCGCCTGGGCCTGCGGGGACTGCAGGTAGGAGGCGGACAGCAGGGCGACGGTGCGGTACGCGGAGTCGATGCCGCGGCCGGTGGCCTCGCGCGGGTTGGCCCCGGCGCCGAGGTCGCGCGGGACGACCCGGTAGCCGGCGTCGGCGAGCAGCGCGGAGATCCAGTCCGCCCAGGCCCGGTCCTCGGGGACGTAGCTGAGGTACAGGTCGGCGGGCGCGGTGGGGCGGCGGCGGGCGAAGCCGTCGAGGAAGCGCAGCCGCAGGTCCTCGGGCATCGGCGGCAGCCCGGCGACCTCGCCGCGGGTGACCTCGCGGGTGAGGCGCTCGTTGGCGGCGAGCATCGAGCCGGGCAGTCCGGTCTGGTCGCCGAACGGGGAGAGGATCTCCTCGTAGGCGTAGAACGGCCGGTAGGGGATCTCCACGCCGGCCCAGTAGCGGGCCAGGTCGGCCTCGCCGCGGCCGGCGGGCAGGCCGGCGAACTTGATCCGGGCCAGCGCCCGGCCGGCGTCGGCCTTCTCCTTCTCGCCCTCGTCGATCCGCATCGGGACGGGCAGGATCCGGATCTCCCGGTCGCCGTAGCGGTCCTCGATCACCCGGGCGATCCGGGAGGCGCCGTCGATCGACTGGTCGCTGAGGGTGAAGCAGACCACCAGGTCGTCGGGCATCTCGACGGTGCAGATGTCGGCGGTGTCGGTGAGGCCGGTGCGGCTGTCGATCAGCACGTAGTCGTAGCGGCGCTTCATGTCGGCGCGCAGCGACTGGATGAACCGGCGGCCCTCGTAGCGCTCGTAGAGCAGGTCCCAGTCGAGCCGGGCGACGGAGTAGTCGCGGTTCTGCTGCCCGGCGGGGACGAGGTCGATCCGTCCGGTGCCGGGGAAGTGCGGCCAGGCCAGCGAGAGGGCGTGCGGGTGGATCCGGGCGAAGTCCTCGATCCACTGCGGGTGGCGGTCGACCGGGCGGCGGGCCTCCTCCAGGTACTCGCCGAACAGGTCCATGATGCCGGTGGTGGCGGCGACCACCTCGGGGTTGAGGAAGGGCCGGAAGAACTGGGCGAGTCCGGGGGCCTCCAGGTCCCAGTCGACGACCAGGACCCGGTGCCCGTTGGCGGCCAGGATCCAGGCGGTGTTGGCCAGCGCCATGGTGCGGCCGGTGCCGCCCTTGTAGGAGTAGAAGGTGACGATCCGGCCCTGCCGGTCCTCGGTGGCGGTGTCGCGGCGGGGCGACTGGTGCTGCGGGCCCTTCGTCGGCCTCTCGGTCATGAGATTCCCTCCCCCGGGCCCTTAGTGCCCGTCGTGGTGCCGCACGCCGTGCTCACCGGTCGGAGTCCCGACCGTCCGGTGCCTTGCTGGCTGGTGCCGTCCGGGCCCGGTTCAGGGCCCGATGCTGGGTCTGCGGTCGACCGGGCCGTCCTCGGGCCGGTCCGGGTACTGCTGCTGCTCGTGGGCGGTGCAGGCGCGCATCACGGCGCGCTCCATCTCGCCCCGGAACTCCTCGATGCTGCCGGGGGCGCCCACCGCGGGCTCCTCGCGCAGGGTGGGCCGGCGCCGGGAGCCGCGGCTGACGGTCAGCACGCTGTCGCCGAGTTCGTCGAGCATCCGCTCGTGGTCGAGGTTCTGCTGGTCGGCGCGGTTCCAGGGCTCGATGACGGCGACCGCGCCGTGGTTGCGCCGGTCGAGCCGGCGCACCGCCTCGGAGCGCCGCCCGTCCAGGAACGCCCACCGGTCGACCAGCAGCACGCAGGGCGCGTTCGGCCGCTCCCCGGTCAGCAGTTGTTCGGACTCCTCCTCGAACTCCCCGACGGTGGGGTGGAAGCCCATCCCGCGGGCGATGTCGGCGGCGTCCTGGGCCAGCGGCCGGGCGGAGTCCGGGCGGTAGGGCTGCCAGTCGGTGCGCCGCTCGCCGTAGCAGAGCGGGCTGCGCTGGGGCGGCAGTTCGCGCTCCCGGTAGGAGAACACCGCGATCCGCACCTGGTCGGCGGCGTCGGGCGGGTCGAAGGCGGACGGCTGGGACTCGAAGTCGAGCACCTGCCCGGCCGGGATGACGGTCTGTTCGGCGACGTCGACGATCCGCCGGGCCAGCCGCCACACCGCGGTGTGGTACTCGGAGCTGAACGCGGCGATCTTCATCAGCGCGTACAGGCCCTCGTTGGCGTACTCGGCGCCGAAGCTGTCGTGGTTGAACTGGAGTTCACCGGCCACCCGGGGCAGCTGGTAGTGCTCCATCGACACCCACAGCGCCGGGACGATGCCGGTCATCCGCTCGGCGGTGGGCCGCCGCTGGTAGACCGAGCGGCGGGTGAACAGGTGCCACTCCCGGCCGCACGCCTCGGACTTGAAGTAGCGCGGCGAGTACAGCGGCACGAACACCCGGCAGCTGGCCAGTTCCCGCGACAGCCGCTCGGCCCACTTCTGCCCCTGGTGCATCGAGCGGTCCATGAACCCGACCGGGTGGCCGGACGGCGCGTCGGTGATCTGCAGGATCGCCTCGCACAGGTCCTGGTAGAGCTTGGCCACCCACAGGTTGGGGTCGGCCGCGCCCCGCGAGTTGATCCGCGGGGTGTGTGCGTAGCTGAGGAAGAAGTACGGCCTGGGAGCGTCCTTCCGCTGGCCCCCGCTGCTCACACGCGCCTCCCCCGAGCCCGCCTGTCACTGTCTCCCCGAAAGGGACTCAAGTGTAGGAAGACCGGAGGTCCGAATGGAATAGGGCCTTGATCTGATGGCGACTCAACTTCACCTGTTGCGGTACCAGTTGGCTGCGAGATCGACCGCTTCGCGGATCGGCATCAGGACGCTCGGGGCGGCGCCGACCGGGCCGCGCCGCAGGGTCGGCAGCTCCCGGAGCAGCATCGCGCCCATCGCCTCGAAGTGCCCGTCGTCCAGCCGGGTGGCGGTGAACTCCTCGACCACCCGCCGGGCGTCCTCGGTGCGCCGGACGCAGGTGTACAGCTGCTCGGGCCGGTCGGGCTGCCAGTACTCCAGCAGGTGGAGGGGGGTGCAGTGGCGCATCGGCGCGCCCAGCATCAGGTGCTGGGCGCCGCTGCGGTACATCCGGCCGACCGGCGAGTCGTCGCCGAGGTGGCAGTCCAGCGGGTGCACCGAGGTGAGCTCCCCGGCGGCCGGGCCGAGCGCGGCGAACGAGGTCTGCGGGTGCGGGCTGCGCAGCGCGCCGGGCCACTGCCGGACCACCTCGGCGAGCCGGCCCATGGTCGGGGAGGCGGCGGTGCGGCGGCGGTCCCAGGCGGGCATCCGGTCGTGGTAATCGGCCAGTTCGGCGCCGGTCAGGCCGGCGGTGTGCTCCCGGTAGTGGGGGGAGGTGCGGGAGTTCTCGGGTGTAGCGGTGTAGACGACCAGCGTGCCGTGCGCCCCCAGCGCCGACAGGAGCGCCTGCACCACCCCGTGCGCGCCCCCCGCGACCGGCCCGACCGCCCGCAGCGAGGACTGCACCAGCAGCGTCCCGCCCTCCCGGACGCCCAGGTCGCGCAGCTGGCCGGCCAGCCGGTCGACCGTCCGGGGCCGCCCGGTGCGCCCGGGTGCGGCCCGGAGCAGCGCGGTGTCGGTCACCGCCGTCCCGCCGCGGCCCGCCAGGCGGCCAGGTTCTCGGCGGCGGCCGCCCGGGCGGCCCGCTCGGCGGCGGCGCCGACCGGCACCGCCAGCGCGGGGGCGAGCGCGGTGCGCATCCCCGCGGTGAAGCGCCGGCCGAGCGGGGTGAGCGCGCCGGAGCCGTCCAGCGTCCCGATCGCGTCGGCGGTGTGCGCCCGCCAGGTGGCCAGCTGCAGCCGGGCCGCGGCGGCCTCGTCGCCCCGGGTGCCGTCGAGCGCCCGCACCCGGCTCGCCCAGTAGGCGGCGACCGCCAGGTGCGCGTAGGTGCCCTGCAGCAGGCCCTCCAGCGGGCGCGGGTCGGGCCGCCACGGCGCGTGGTAGAGCCGCTCGTCGGCCCGGTCGTGCAGGTCGTGCAGGTCGAGCACCGCGCCGAGCTTGACGTGCTGGAACTCGTGGGCGAGCAGCAGCGCCAGCACCGGCCCGGTGGTCGGCCGGGCGATGCCGACCGCCCCGTACGCCTGCCGGGCGGCGGCGCTGATGTCGCGCCCGGCCGGGCCGGGGGCGAGCGGGGTGACGGTGCCCAGGCCGGCCGCGAGGCCGGCCGCGTACTCGGGCAGGTCCCGGCCGAGCAGGTCCCAGGCTTCGCCCAACGCGCCCGTCCAGGCGAGGAGTTCGGCGTCGTCGAGCCGGTCGGCGGCGGCCCACTGGTGGCTGTCGCGGTGCGGGTCGGTGTCCTCCAGGGCGGGCGTCCAGCCGGGCAGGGCGACCCGGCGGACGGGCTGCCACCGGTGGTCGCCGGGCCGGTCCCACCCGACGGTGTGCCCGTCGCAGGCCAGCCCGTCGGCGGTGCCGCGCAGTACCGCCTCGGCCTTGCCGTCCACCCGCAGCCGGCCGAGCGTCGGCAGGTGCAGCCACCCCGCGCGGACCGGCAGCAGCAGTTCGAAGTCGACCCGCCCGCGGGCCGCGGCCGCCGCCGCCAGCTCGGCCAGCCCGCCGAGGTCCGCCCGCCCGTCCCCGCCGAGCAGCCGCACCGCCCAGGCCCGGGTGTACGGGTGGGCGAGCACCGCGTCGAGCGCGTCCGAGGCGCTGCGGTCGACCTCGGTCAGCAGCTGCCAGGCGGGGCTGTTCCCGGCCGCTCCGGCGGCGGTCACCAGCCGCCGGGAGAGCTCGAGTTGGGCCTTCCCGAGGGCGGCGACGGCGTCCGGGCCGCCGAGGCCGCGGGCCAGTTCGTCCAGGTGCCGGTCGGTGAGCGGCTGCCGCTGCTGGGCGGGCACGGCCGCCGGGGCGGCGGCGGTCCGGTCGCGGATGGTGGTGATGAGCTTCAAGAGGTCCCCGCAGTACACCGACGGGTGGTCGAAGCCCCCGCCGGTCCGGTATCGGTGGGCGTAGAGGCCGCCGCCGCAGCTGCGCACCACCGGGCAGGCCCGGCACTGCGCGGCGAGGCCCGCGAGGCCGGACTGCCGCTCGCGCATCCCGGGGTGCCGGGCGACCTCGTCCAGGCTGTGCGCGAACACGTCGAAGCCGGTGGCGGGCGCGCCGTCGTAGGCGGTCTTGAGGCTGTCGGCCTGCTCCAGCGTCCCGTCGGTCTCGACGACCACCAGGTCGGCCGGGTCCAGGCCGAGCGACTCGGTGAGGCTGGAGCGGCCGCGCAGGGTGCGGTGCACCGAGTCGAAGATCCGCACCGGCATCGGGCGGCCCTGCGCGGTCCAGTGCCGGTGGACCGCCAGCAGCCAGTCCGCGTACGGGGTCGGGCCGGCGCCCTCGGGGGCGAGCGGCGGGTGGTCCCAGGTGGCGTGCGGGAGCAGGAAGTCGATCCGCGGCGGCCGTTCGGCGACCAGTGCCTCGTAGACGGCGACCGGGTCGTTGGCGACGTCGATCGTGCACAGCAGCCCGGCGTACAGGTGCCGGAACTCCGGTTCGCGCAGCAGGGCGAGGGCGGCCAGCACCTTGGCGTGGCTGGAGCGGCCGTCCGGGAAGAGCCGGTGCCGGTCGTTGGCGAGCCGGTCGCCGTCCAGCGAGACGCCGACCTTGACGTCCTGCTCGGCGAAGAGCTCCAGGAACCGGCGGCTCAGCAGCACCCCGTTGGTGTGGATCCGCAGGTCCAGCGCGCACCCGGCGGGCAGGGCGGCGCGCAGCAGTTCGGCGGCCCGGCGCAGCCGGTCCGGGCCGGCCAGCAGCGGCTCCCCGCCGTGCAGCACGACGTGCACGGCGGGGAGCCGGTGGGTCCTGGCGTGTTCGCCGATCCGCCCGGCCGTCCGTTCCAGCACCGCGTCCGAGGCCGCCCTGGCCTTGCGGCTCCAGCTCGTGTCGGCGTGCTCGTACACGTAGCAGTGGTCGCAGGCCAGGTCACAGCGGCTGTGGACCTTCAGCACGAACTGGCTGAACGGCACGGTTCCGGACATCGCGGGCGGACCGATCCGGCTGTTCCGCCCCGGTCAGATCGAGGACTGGAACGCGGCCACCGCCACCTGGCGGGCCGCCGCGGCCGGCAGCACCCGGGCGATCTGTGCGGTGAGCTCTTCGGCGTCCAGGGCGGCGAGGTCGGCCAGGGCGGCGCGCTCGAGAGCGACCCGGGGCTCGGACAGGTCTTCGGCGAGTGCAGTGGTCATCGGCGTTGCCTTCTTCACTGAGGCGTGCGGACGGGGAATCGCCGCAGCCGGAAGCCAGTGTCGTGAGTCACTGCGGCCTGACACCGATGTACAGCATAGCCCCCGCAGGTTACCGCCAACCCCTTCACGAGAACCCCCGATCCGGCCCCCGGAGCCTGCCGCGCAAGGGAGTTGAAGCCGCGTCAGACCTTCTGCGCTTCACCCGTTCGGCGGTTCCCCGGTTCGACCGACCGTGCTAGCGGGAGTCGAACTGGGAGCCGGTGCCGGTCACGGGCAGAGCCGCTCCACCTGCCAACCTTCCTCGGAGGCGACGAAGCGCAGGCGGTCGTGCAGCCGGTTCTCCCGGCCCTGCCAGAACTCGACGGAGCGCGGGACGACCCGGTAGCCGCCCCAGAACGGCGGGACCGGAACGCCCTCGCCCTCCGGGTACCTGGCGGCCAGGTCGGCGTAGCGCCGCTCCAGCACCGCGCGATCCGCGACCGGGCTGGACTGCTCGCTGGCCCAGGCGCCGAGCTGGGAGCCGTGCGGGCGGGTGCGGAAGTAGGCGGCGGTCTCGTCCCGGCCGACCTTCTCCACCCGGCCGGCCACGATCACCTGGCGGGCCAGCGTGATCCACGGGAAGAGCAGCGCCGCGTTCGGGTTGGCGGCCAGGTCGGTGCCCTTGCGGGAGCCGTAGTTGGTGAAGAAGACGAAGCCGCGCCGGTCGTAGCCCTTGAGCAGGACGGTGCGCGCGGAGGGCACCCCGTGGGCGTCGGCGGTGGAGAGCACCATCGCGTTGGGCTCGGCCACCCCCGCCTCGCCCGCCTCGTGGAACCAGCGGCCGAACTGCTGGTAGGGGTCGTCGGCGAGCTGCTCCTCGGCCAGCCCCGCGTGCCGGTAGTGCTCGCGCATCGCGGACAGGTCCGGCCGGGGCAGCTCCCCGGCGGGCTCGACGGGCAGGGACGGGGCGCTCGGCTCGGCGTTCGGGTGGCGTTCCGCGGTAGGCACGTCCCCATCATCCCGTACGACAAGCGCCGGGCGCCGCTACGTCCGGGGAAACGGCTGGGGATAGGGTGGCTCGCCACCGCTTCACCACCCACTGCGCGGGAATTCGTCCGGCTGTCGCCCGGGACGTCCCGAAAAATCCGCCGAGGACGCCGGAGACGACAGGGGTTCGAGCGGCCCTCGGGGGAAACATCACCGTCGTGGTGTATGGCGCAATGCACTCCGTGCCTGACAATCTGACACCGAGTGCCAATCACCATCGGCCACCGGCGTGCCGCCCCACCACGGCCGCGTGCCGCACCGGATCACTGAAGGAGCCGTTCTGATGTCGGATTTCGTACCCGGCCTTGAGGGTGTAGTCGCCTTCGAGAGCGAGATCGCCGAACCCGACCGCGAGGGCGGGGCGCTGCGCTACCGCGGGGTGGACATCGAGGACCTGGTCGGCCAGGTCTCCTTCGGGCACGTCTGGGGCCTGCTGGTGGACGGCAAGTTCGCCCCCGGCCTGCCGGCCGCCGAGCCGTTCCCGATCCCGGTCCACTCCGGCGACATCCGGGTCGACGTGCAGTCCGCCCTCGCCATGCTCGCCCCGGTCTGGGGCCTCAAGCCGCTGCTGGACATCTCCGCCGAGCAGGCCCGCGACGACCTCGCCCGGGCCGCCGTGATGGCGCTGTCGTACGTGGCCCAGTCGGCCCGCGGCCAGGGCCGGCCGATGGTCCCGCAGCGCGAGATCGACAAGGCCGAGACCATCGTCGAGCGGTTCATGATCCGCTGGCGCGGCGAGCCGGACCCGAAGCACGTCAAGGCCGTCGACGCGTACTGGACCTCGGCCGCCGAGCACGGCATGAACGCCTCCACCTTCACCGCCCGGGTGATCGCCTCCACCGGCGCGGACGTGGCGGCGGCGCTGTCCGGCGCGGTCGGCGCGATGTCCGGCCCGCTGCACGGCGGCGCGCCGTCCCGCGTGCTCGGCATGATCGAGGAGATCGAGCGCACCGGCGACGCGGCCGGCTACGTGAAGAACGCCCTGGACAAGGGCGAGCGCCTGATGGGCTTCGGCCACCGGGTCTACCGCGCCGAGGACCCGCGCGCCCGGGTGCTGCGCCGCACCGCCAAGGAGCTCGGCGCGCCGCGCTTCGAGATCGCCGAGGCGCTGGAGAAGGCCGCCCTGGAGGAGCTGCACAACCGCCGCCCCGACCGCGTGCTGGCCACCAACGTCGAGTTCTGGGCCGCCATCATGCTGGACTTCGCCGAGGTCCCGGCGCACATGTTCACCTCGATGTTCACCTGCGCCCGCACGGCCGGCTGGTCGGCGCACATCCTGGAGCAGAAGCGCACCGGCCGGCTGGTCCGCCCGGCCGCCCGCTACATCGGCCCGGGCTCGCGCGGGCCGCAGGAGATCGAGGGCTGGGACCAGATCGCCGGCTGACCCACTTCCGGGTGAAAAGCCGACCGGCCGTCAGCACCGGCACGGCCGCCACCGGGCGCGTGCACACCCCCTGACCAGGGGTCACGCGCCCCGGTGCGGGCTGTCCGGGGCGGCCAAGATCACGTCTCACCGGCCGGACGGGCGTACCGCCGCCGCAGCGCCGGGCGATAGGCTGCGGCCGTGGCTCAGATTCAGATCCCCGCCGACAATCTGCCCAACGACGGCCGCTTCGGCTGCGGCCCCTCCAAGGTGCGCCCCGAGGCCCTGAGTGCCCTCGCCGCCACCGGAACCTCCCTGCTGGGCACCTCCCACCGCCAGGCCCCGGTCAAGAACATCGTCAAGCGCGTCCGCCAGGGCGTCGCCGAGCTGTTCTCGCTGCCGGAGGGCTACGAGGTCGTGCTCGGCAACGGCGGCTCCACCGCGTTCTGGGACATCGCCGCGTTCGGCCTGGTGCGCGAGAAGTCACAGCACCTGGACTTCGGCGAGTTCTCCTCCAAGTTCGCCTCCTCCGTGAAGGCCGCCCCGTGGCTGGCCGAGCCGACGGTGATCAAGACCGCCCCGGGCACCCACCCGCTGCCGGTCGCCGAGGCGGGTGTGGACGTCTACGGCCTCACCCACAACGAGACCTCCACCGGTGTCGCCATGCCGATCCGCCGCCCCGAGGGCGCGGACGCCGGCTCGCTGGTCCTGGTCGACGCCACCTCCGGCGCCGGCGGCCTGCCGGTCGACATCCGCGAGACGGACGTCTACTACTTCGGCCCGCAGAAGTGCCTCGCCGCCGAGGGCGGCATCTGGCTGGCCGCCTTCTCGCCGGCCGCGCTGGAGCGCGCCGCGGAGATCGCCGGCTCCGGCCGGTACATCCCGCCGTTCTTCGACCTGCCGACCGCGATCGACAACTCCTCGAAGGACCAGACGTACAACACCCCGGCCATCTCCACCCTCTTCCTGCTGGCCGACCAGCTGGAGTGGCTGAACGGCCAGGGCGGCCTGGACTGGGCGGTGGCCCGCACCGCGGAGTCCTCCTCGATCCTGTACTCGTGGGCCGAGAAGTCCTCCTTCGCGCAGCCCTTCGTGGCCAAGCCGGAGGAGCGCTCGCAGGTCGTCGGCACCATCGACTTCGACGACGCGGTGGACGCCGCTGCGATCGCCAAGGCACTGCGTGCCAACGGCATCGTCGACACCGAGCCGTACCGCAAGCTGGGCCGCAACCAGCTGCGCGTCGCCATGTTCCCGGCGATCGACCCGGCGGACGTGGAGAAGCTCACCGGCGCCATCGACTACGTGGTCGAGCACCTGAACGACTGATCCACCGCGCCTTCCCCGGAGGCCCCGGTCCGCTCGCGCGGGCCGGGGCCTCCGGCGTGCGCGCCCTCAGGCCGCGTTCGGGCCGAACCGGTCGAGGATGCGGATGCTCCTGCCCGGCCTCGCCGCCCCCGGCATGATCAGCCGGCTGCGCACCACCCCGCCGCCGCCGGACGGGGCCGCCGCCGCTACTTCTGCACGATCGCGCTGATGATCACCACGACCAGCAGCAGGACGAACGCGCCGGTGACGATCCGCATACGAGTCTTCGGGTCCACCCTCCGAGGGTAATCGGTCGAACGCCCCGCCCCGCACACAGGGCACTCGTCCCGGCCGCCTCCCCCGCCCGCCGTGCATGTCCCCGGGGCTGACACCGGCGCCGTTGGGCAGGCTAGGGACATGCTCACCTACGACTCGAACGGCTTCCGCCTCGACGGCCGACCGCTGCGCATCCTGTCCGGTGCGGTGCACTACTTCCGCAGCCGCCCCGAGCAGTGGCCCGACCGGCTGGCCGCGGTGCGCGCGATGGGGCTGAACACCGTCGAGACGTACGTGCCGTGGAACCTGCACGAACCCGCGCCCGGCCGCTTCACCCGGCTCGACGAACTCGGCGCGTTCCTCGACGAGGCGCACCGCCAGGGCCTGTGGACGATCGTCCGCCCCGGCCCGTACATCTGCGCCGAGTGGGACAACGGCGGCCTCCCCGGCTGGCTCACCGCCCGGGTCGGCCGCCGGGCCCGCACCGGCGACCCGGACTTCCTCGCCGCCGTCGACGCGTTCTTCGACGTCCTGCTGCCCCAGGTGGTGGAGCGCCAGTGGGGCCGGCCCGGCGGCACCGTGCTGATGGTGCAGGTCGAGAACGAGTACGGGGCCCACGGCAGCGACGCCGACTACCTCGCCCACCTGGCCCGCGGACTGCGCGAACGCGGGATCACCGTCCCGCTGTTCACCTCCGACGGCCCCGAGGACCACATGCTCGCGGCCGGCACCGTCCCCGGCGTGCTGGCCACCGTCAACTTCGGCTCCGACCCCGAAGGCGCCTTCGCCGCGCTGCGCCGCCACCGCCCCGAGGACCCGCCGTTCTGCATGGAGTACTGGAACGGCTGGTTCGACCACTGGGGCGGGCCCCACCACACCCGGGACGCCGGCGACGCCGCCGACACCCTGCGCCGCATCCTCGCCGCCGGCGGCTCCGTCAACCTCTACATGGCCCACGGCGGCACCAACTTCGGCACCACCGCCGGCGCCAACCACGCCGACCCGCCGTTCAACTCCACCGACTGGACGCGCTCCCCCTACCAGCCGATCACCACCTCCTACGACTACGACGCCCCGCTCGACGAACGCGGCCTGCCCACCGCCAAGTTCGACGCCTTCCGGCAGGTCATCGCCGACTTCGCCGCCGAACACCCCGAACTCGCCCGGTACCTGGACCACCGCGAACCCCGACTCCCCGCCCCCGCACCCGTCCTGGACGCCCGCGAGGTCCTCCTCGACGAGTGCGCCGAGCTGCCGTTCGGGCCCGCCGTGCACTCCCCCGTACCGCCGCTGTTCGAGGAACTCGGCCTGGAGCACGGCCTGGTCCGCTACACCACCACGGTGCCCGACCGCAGCCCCGACCTCCCGCTCACCGTCGAAGGACTCCACGACCGGGCCACCCTCCACCTCGACGGCAAACCCGCCGCCACCCTCGAACGCGGCGTCGCCCCCGAACCCGTCACCGCCGGCGGCGGCACCCGGATCCGGCTCCTGGTCGAATCGCTCGGCCGGGTCAACTACGGGCCGCAGGTCGGCGAGACCAAGGGCCTCACCGGCGTCCGCCACGAACGCCAGTACCTGCACGGCTGGCAGGCCGAACCCCTCCCCCTCGACCCGCTCCCCACCCCCGCCTGGACCCCCGGCACCCCCGCCCCGGAACTCCTCGCCCGCGGCACCCTCCACCTCGACGCCCCCGGCGACACCTTCCTCACCGTCCCCGAGGGCGAACACGGCTACCTCTGGGTCAACGACTTCCTCCTCGGCCGCTACGACACCCGCGGCCCCCAGCACACCCTCTACTGCCCCTGGCCCCTCCTCCACCCCGGCCCCAACACCCTCACCCTCCTGGAACTAGGCCCCACCACCCCGTCCCGCATCCACCTCCACCCGTCCCCCGACCTCGGCTGACCGCACCGACACGCACGCGAAACCAGCGCCGCGTGGGAACTGCTGCAGGCCCACCCGAGCGAAACCAGGGGCGCGGGGAACTGCGCGGCCAACCGAGCACCCACAGCCAGATCGCCCCGCAGGACAGCCACTTGCACTATCCCGCGGCCGCACCCACGCGCGACTCCCGCTGCGCGCAGTTCCCCGCGCCCCCGGTTCCGCACCGTCCCGCTCGCGCAGCAGCAGTCCCCACGTTCACGTGCCGAGCGGCCAGCCCTCCACCGCCGTGTAGCGGGCAGACCCGTAGCCCGTCTCGCTGCGCATCAGTTGGATCCGCCCGGCGGGCCATTCGGTGCCCCGGAACTCCCGCAGCGCGCCGGCCATCGCCCGCAGGTCGGCCGGGCCGCCCGGGCCGCGGCGGCGGGTGGTGCCGGCCCGGGCGAGGGTCAGGTGCGGGTGGAAGTCGCGCTCCTCGTCGGTGGCGCCGAGCGCGTGCTGCACGGCGGCGGCCAGCTCGCGCAGGGCCCGGACGTCCCCCTCGACGCCCGCCCACAGGGCCCGTTGGCCGAAGGTGCCGCCGCCGGCCAGTCGCAGCCGGTGGGCCGGGTGCTCGCCCGCGACCCGGGCCAGCTCGTGTTCGAGCGCGGGCACCTCATCGGCCGGTACTTCGCCGAGGAACGCCAGGGTGAGGTGCCACCCGGCGGGTTCGGTCCAGCGCAGCCCGCCCGCCCCGGGGAGTTCGCGCAGCGGCGCGGCGGCGTCGGTGAGTTCGAGCTTGGCGAGGGGCGGAGGGTTCACCGCGACGAAGAGCCTCATCCCGTCATCCTGCCGCACCGCCCCGGTCCTGCCATCGGATAAAAAGGCAGTCATGCACATCCGTACCGGAGGCCCCGATTCCACCCAGGACCTGCTCGCCCTGCTCGACGGCGCCGTCGCCTGGCTGGCCGCGCGCGGCCGCACCGGCCAGTGGGGCACCGTCCCGTGGTCGCAGCGGCCGGAGTCGGTGGCCCGGGCCGAGCGTTCCTGCCGCGAGCAGTTCGTCCGGATTGCCGAGCCCGACGGCGGTGGCGCCCCGCTCGGCATCTGCGTCATGTCGCAGCAGGCCCCCGCGTACGCGGGGACGGCCGACCGGCCCGAGCTGTACGTCCACTGGCTGGTGACCGACCGCGCGCACAGCGGTTCCGGCGTCGGTGCGGCCCTGGTCGCGGACGCCCGCCGCGAGGCCCGCGAGCGCGGCCTCGGCCTGCTGCGGGTGGACTGCTACGCGGGCGGGGACGGCCGGCTGGTCGAGCAGTACGAGCGGCTCGGGTTCACCCGTACCACCGCGTTCACCGTCGACCGGCCGGACGGCCCCTGGCCCGGGCAGGTCCTGGAGCAGCGCGTCCCCGCCCAGGGCTAGCAGGCGGTCGCCAGGTCGCCCTTCTGCACCACCGAGAACACCCGGCCCCTGGTCCGCACCGGGTGCAGGTCCAGGCGCAGGCGCAGGCCGCTGATCCGGCCGAGGACCAGCGCGACCACGCCGGCCGCCGCGGCGGAGACCAGGCCGCAGGCGAGCAGGCCGAAGCGCGGGCCGTACTGCGCGGTGATCCAGCCGACCAGCGGGGCGCCGATCGGGGTGCCGCCGGTGAAGACCAGGACCAGCAGGCCCATCACCCGGCCGCGCATCTCGGGGTCGGTGCCGAGCTGCAGCGCCGAGTTGACCGAGGTGTTGAAGGTCAGGCCGAACACGCCGATCAGGGTGAGCAGCAGCGCGAAGGTCCAGTAGCCGGGCGCGAGCGCGGCCAGCACCTCCAGCGCGCCGAAGGCGAGCGCCGCGAACACCAGCCGGCGCAGCCGGGGCGCGCCGCGGCGGGCGGCGAGCAGGGCGCCGGTCAGCGAGCCGACCGCCATCGCGGTGTTGAGCAGGCCGTACGCGCCCGCGCCGACGTGGAAGGTGTCGTGCGCGAAGCCGGCGAGCAGGGTCGGGAAGTTGAACCCGAAGGTGCCGATGAATCCGGCGAGCACCATCGGCCACAGCAGTTCGGGGCGTTCCCGAACGTACCGCAGGCCCTCGCGGAGCTGGCCGCGCTCGCGGGCGATCCGCTCGACGGGGCGCAGTTCGCTGCTGCGCATGGCGAGCAGGCCGCCGATGACCGCGACGAAGGAGAGCGCGTTGACGGCGAACGCCCAGCCGCTGCCGACCGCGGCGATCAGCGCGCCGGCGACGGCGGGGCCGACCAGGCGGGCGGTCTGGAAGTTGGCGGCGTTCAGGCTGACCGCGTTGGCCAGGTCCTTGGCGGGCACCATCTCGCTGACGAAGGCCTGCCGGGTCGGGTTGTCGACCACCGTGACCAGGCCGAGCAGCAGCGCGAACAGGTAGACCACGACGGGTGTGACGGCGCCGGTGATGGTGAGCAGGGCGAGGCCGGCGGCGAGCAGGCCCATCGCGCCCTGGGTGGCGACCAGCAGGCGGCGCTTGGGCAGCCGGTCGGCGAGGACGCCGCCCCACAGGCCGAGCAGCAGCATCGGCAGGAACTGCATGGCGGTGGTGATGCCGACCGCGAACGGGCTGCCGGTGAGGCTGAGCACCAGCCAGTCCTGGGCGATGCGCTGCATCCAGGTGCCGGTGTTGGAGACGACCTGGCCGGCGAAGTAGTACCGGTAGTTGCGGATGCGCAGGGACGAGAACATCCCTCCCGGGCGGGTGAACCGGCCCGGCGAAGCGGCGGGGGTCTCCGCCGCGGTGGGATGCTCGGGGTCGTCGTCGCCGCTGCCCGGCAGGCCCGTGGGGGCGGGTGCCTGGCTCTGCGCGGCGGGGGCGCCGGTGGGCGCGGTTCCGGTGGTGGCGGCCGCTTCGTCGGTGAGCGGTTCTTCGTGGCGCGGGCCCGCGGGGCGGGTGATCGGGCGCCGGGTGTCGGTGCGGAGGTCGGTGCGGATGGTCGCGGTGCGGATCGCGGCGGCGCGGGCGGCCGGCGGTGTCAAGGTGGTCTCCCCTCGGCGCGCCGCGACCGGTTCGGCGGTCGCGGCGCGGTGTGCGGTGCTGGTGGGTGCTGCGGTGATGCGGTTCTCCTTCGTACGCCCGGGACGGGACGGACCGGCTACAGGTTGGCCAGCTTGTAGAGCACGGGTGCGGCGGCCTTCAGCCGCTCCCACTCCTCCGCGTCGAGGTTCTCGGCGAGGGCCGCCAGCCAGGCGTTGCGCCGGCGGCGGGACTCGTTGAGGATCTCCTCGGCCTGCTCCGTACTGCTGACCACCACCTGTCGGCGGTCCTCCGGGTGCGGTTCGCGCCGCACCAGGCCCTTCTCCTCCAACATGGCGATGATCCTGGTCATCGACGGCGGCTGGACGTGCTCCTTGCGGGCCAGCTCGCCCGGTGTCGCCCTGCCGCAGCGGGCGAGGGTGCCGAGCACCCCCATCTCGGTGGGGCTCAGCGACTCTTCGACCCGCTGGTGTCGCAACCGTCGGGCCAGGCGCATCGCGGACGACCGCAGCTGGCTGACCGCCAGCAGGTCGTCCTCGGACATCTCGGGCATGTCATTAGCCTACGTCATTACCGAGTCTAAGGAAAATTGATTTCGCCCGGCCCGCGGCACGGGCCCGGCACGGGCCCGGTCCCCGGTACGGGCTCAGTCCGCGGTGAGGTGGAAGCCCAGCCGCCCGAAACGCAGCCGGTCGCCGGCCCGGACCACGGTGCCGCCGGCCACCCGGCGGTCGTTGACGAAGGTCCCGTTGCTGGAGCCCAGGTCGTACAGCACCCAGTCGCCGGCCTCGAAGCGCAGTTCGGCGTGGCGCCGGGAGACGGTCGAGTCGCCCAGCCGGAGGTCGCAGCCGGTCATCCGGCCGATCCGCAGCAGCCGGACGGCCGGGTCGGGCAGTTGCAGCCTGGTCAGCTGCTCGGCGTGCCAGGTCTGCCGGAGCCGGACCTGGAGCGCGGAGACCTTGGCGACGGTGCGCAGCAGCACCCGGGAGACCGGGCCGTAGGTGCGCAGGTCGCCGACCACCTCGGCGAGCTCGGCGCGGCTGCGGGCGGTCAGCACCAGTTCCATCCGGCGGATGAAGGTGTCGTGCGAGAGCCGGCCGCTGCCGACCCCGTCCCGCAGCACCGCCAGGGCGTCGTCCCGCTCGGCCTGCGAGGGGCGGGCGAGCTGGGTGCTGAACTCCTGAGCGGCCATAGCGTGATTGTCGGGTGACCGGCCCGCACTGTCCAGCACGCCGCCGGGACCGGTCCGCCGACCCGTCCGACTCCGGCCCGGGGCACGGCTTTTCGGTCCGGTCCCGGTCAACTCCCCCGCGCCGGGCCGCCGTCCTGGCAGGATCCATCCCGCCCAGCACCGACGACCGCCCTGCCGACCGACCCGACGACCGACCTGCCGACCGCCCTGCCGACCGACCCGACGACCGACCTGCCGACCGCCCTGCCGACCCACCCGACGACCCACCCACCCGACGACCAGCCCGGGGAGCGCCCGCCATGCCCGTGATCGCCGTGACCGGGCACCTCGACCTCGCCCCGGACACCGCCCGCGCCGTCCGCGCCGCCCTGGACGCGTTCCTCGCGCCGTACCCGGCAGGCGAGTTGACGGGAGTGTCCTGTCTCGCGCCGGGCGCCGACACGCTGTTCGCGGACGCCGTGCTGGCCCGCGGCGCCCGCCTGGTCGCCGTGCTGCCCGGCCCGTCCGCGCCGGGCCCGCACGCCGGCGCCGCCGAGCGCGCCGACTTCGACCGCCTGCGGGCCGCCGCGCACCGGGTGCTGGTGCTGCCCGCCGCCCGGCTCGACCCGGCCGCGTACGTCGCCGCCAACGACCGGCTGCTGCTGCTCGCCGACCGCGTGGTCGCGGTCTGGGACGGCGGGCCGGGCAACGGCCGGGGCGGGACGGCCGACATGGTCGCCGCCGCCCGGGCCGCCGGGCTGCCGGTGGACGTCCTGTGGCCGCCCGGCTCGACCCGCACCGGAAGGCCCTGAACGGGCTTACGGCTCCAGCCGGTTCGGGCCGCGGAACAGGAACACCGCGTCCCGGATCGAGGGCAGCCCGAGCGCCAGCATCAGCACCCGGCCCAGGCCCAGGCCGAACCCGCCGTGCGGCGGCATGCCGTACCGGAAGCAGTCCAGGTACCGGCCGAGCGGGCCCTCGGGGCTGGCGTCCATGCCCTTCTCCCGGGCCTGCGCGACCAGCCGGCCGTAGCGGTGCTCGCGTTGCGCGCCGGTGGTGATCTCCACGCCCTTCCAGAGCAGGTCGAAGGACTCGGTGACGGCCGGGTCGTCGGCCGACCGCAGGTGGTAGAACGGCCGCACCGAGGCCGGGAACCCGGTGACGAACACGAACTCGTGCCCGGTCTCCCGCTCCACCAGCGCGCTGAGCAGCCGCTCGCCCTCCGGGTCGAGGTCCTCCCGGACGCCCTCCGGGTCCCATCCGGCGTCCCGCAGCTTCTTCACCGCCTCGGCCATCGTCAGCCGGGGGAAGGGCAGTTCGGGCACCACGACCCGTACGCCCCAGTGCCGCTCGATCTGCTCGCCGTGCCGCTCGGCGACCAGCTCCAGCGCCCGGCGCAGCATCCGCTCCTCGAAGGACATCACGTCCTCCACCCCGTCGATCCACGCCAACTCGACGTCCACACCGGTGAACTCGGTCGCATGGCGGGACGTGAAGGAAGGCTCCGCGCGGAACACCGGACCGATCTCGAAGACCCGGTCGATGCCGCCCGCGATCGCCATCTGCTTGTAGAACTGCGGGGACTGCGCCAGGTACGCCTTCCGTTCGAAGTACCCGACCTCGAACACCTCCGCGCCGGACTCCGAGGCGGTGCCCATCAGCTTCGGCGTGTGCAGCTCGGTGCAGCCCTGCTCGGCGGCGACCTCCCGCATCGCCTGCTCGACGGTGGTCTGCACCTCGAACACCAGCCGCCGCTCCGGACGCCGGAGGTCCAGGAACCGCCAGTTCAGCCGCTGTTCGGGGCCGGTCTCCGGGCCGATCGGCAGCCCCGGCTCGGCGGCCGACACCACCTCGACCCGCTCCGGGACGATCTCCAGCCCACCGAGCTTCACCACCGGGTTCGCCACCACCCGCCCGGTCACCACCACCGCCGACTCCACCGTCAGCCCCCGCAGCAGCTCCCCGAGCGCGTCCCCCTCACCCCCGCGCCGGTGCGTGACCTGCACCATTCCGGTGTGGTCGCGCACCACCACGAACTGCACCTTGCTCTGCAGCCGCAGCGTGTTGACCCACCCCTTGACCGTCACCGTCCGACCGACCGCGGCCGGCAGCTCACCGACGAGGACACGCACCATGCCGAAGCAACTCCCTGGGTTGCGGGCGCGTTGTTCGCGCCACGAGAAGAGCGGTAGACAGCCGCCCGAGGACACGCCCACGCTAACCCGCCCGCCCCGACCGCCGCCTCGGGTTTTCACCCGTCCCCGGCGCTCTGTCCCTGCATTCAGGCTCTCCGAGCTCTACGGCGCCACATTAAATAGGAGAATAATAAAAAGAGAGAATGGCTGATTATCCACCACTCGCTTCACAATGGGCTTGCCGGACGGAAATCCCGCACCATAGGGTCTCCCCGAACCGAACTCGGGAGAATCCGTGGCAACGGGAAACGTCCAACTCCACTCCGAAGAGTTTTCCGCAGCGAGGGAGCTCGAATTCCAGGAAACCTACCGGAGCAGGGTCAAGGCCTTCGACGAACTCGACAGCGACCTGCGATCCGCCCGCACGTTCCAGCGCATCTACCTGGTTTCCATGGCCGGCGCCATCAGCCTGTCCGCATTCCTGGGGTACACCGTCGCCGTCGGCCTGTGGAACAGCCAACCCCTCTTCGCCCGGTGGGTCGGTCTGGCGATCGTGCTCACCCTCTGGGCATCGATGGGGCGAGCCGCCTGGATGAACCGGCGCGACATCGTGACCAAGACCGGCGCCCTGCGGAACGCCCTGCAGGACCGGCAGACGGCCGCCGCCAGGCTCCCGCTGGACTCTCCCTCGGCGCTGCGCATCTACCGCGAGTCCGCACTCGACACCATCGAGCAGTACCGCAAGGGGTCGAACAAGAATCGCCGGGTCCACAACCTCTTCCAAGCCGTCATCATCACCGGATCGATCGCCACGTCGACGCTCGCCGCGATGAATTCCGGCGACTCGGCCTGGCTGCGTTACTTCACCGCGGCCCTCAGTGCCTTCGTCGGAATCTCCGCCGGGATCACCGGCTACTTCAAGTTCCGGGAGCGCGGGTACAATCTCCAGTCGACGGCCGACGAGATCGAGAAGCACTACAACGCATCCCAGTTCATGCTCGACGAGTACGCCAGCTCCGATCCGTCTTCCCCCCTCTCGGAGACCGACCGGCTGCGCAAGTTCGCATGCCTCGTCGAACGCATCAAAGAGGAACAGCGCAAGCGCGAGCTCCAGCTGGAACAATCTAGTTCCGGCACCGAGGACCGGTCCGCTTGACGCACCCCGCCCGGAAATGGCGGTCCCCGCTGAGGTGGCTGCTCGCGCCGCTGGGCCACTGGAGGGCGAGACGTCTCGTGGCCGTCCATGGATCACTGCCGTACCCGACGGCCTGGTGCCTGCTGATGCTCCGCCGCTCCCCCGCCGAGATCGGCTACGTGCGGGCGGTGTCCGCCGAGACCCCGCTCGGGGACACCTCCCCGCCAGGTGTGACCAGGGACGACTGGACGGCTCTGAGCGACGTGGAGCACGCCCGGCGGCTGCGCTGGGTCAACCGGTACGGCGCCACACCGCTCGCCCTTCTTCGGCTGCCGGTCCAAGTCGTCGAGCTCTCCGGCCTCCGGGTCGTCGAGTGGGACCTGCCCCCCGGCTGCTCCGCCTGTTCACTACCGACTACCGGCGAGCCCTGACCGGGCGGCCTCCGCAAGCGCACGGCCCTCCCCCGCACCCGGGCGGGAGAGGGCCGTGCGACGGCCGGACGGCGTCAGAGGAGACCGAGGGCCGGCATCAGGTGGTAGAAGGCGAAGACCACGGCGACGCCGCACATGGCGATCGGGACGGTGCGGGCGCGGCCGGCGACGATGCGCAGGAGGCAGAAGGTGATGAAGCCGAAGCCGATGCCGTTGGTGATGGAAGCCACCATCGACTCGGGAAGGGACTCAGTCGGCCGTCCCCGCCGGTACGACCCATCGAGTGGACTGCCCGGTGATCGCCGCGATCATGTCGTAGTCGCCGTCGTAGTGCAGGACGCTGACACCGTGCCGCTCCGCCGTGGCTGCGATGAGCAGGTCCGCCATCGACAGTGCCCTGTGGTTGCCGCGGAACAGTGCCTGCTGCTGCACCTGCTTCGCCCGGTCCCACACCTCATCAGGACACGACAGGTAGTCGAAACCCCGAAGCAGGTGGCGCAGCCGATCGGCTTCGGCCAGGGTGCGGGCGCTGTACAGCACCTCCATCTCCACCGTCGGACTGACGGCGAGCAAGGCCCGCTGGGAGAGGTCGTCCAGCACCGGCCGCACGGACGGCTTCCCCCACCGAGCCAGGGCCGACTTGTCGATCAGGAAGTGCTCCCTGCTCACGCCACCGCCTGGTCGCCGGGCTCGTTGAGGAGGTCGAACTCCCCGCTTGCCACGGCGTCCGCGAACTCTATCCGGCGGGCGAGCTTGACGGCTTCGAGCAGGGCGGCGTTCACCGTGGCGACCTTGGTGGAGGTTC
Source organism: Kitasatospora sp. NRRL B-11411 (assembly GCF_000721345.1). Classification (NCBI taxonomy): domain Bacteria; kingdom Bacillati; phylum Actinomycetota; class Actinomycetes; order Kitasatosporales; family Streptomycetaceae; genus Kitasatospora; species Kitasatospora sp. NRRL B-11411. The sequence goes on from NZ_JOGH01000006.1 coordinate 44,434, forward strand.
CGAAAAGCCGCTGCGCCTCGACCAGCAGCTCGTCGTCGAGATCGATCACGGTCCGTGTCATGGCTGTTCCTCCCTAGTGCGCCAACAAGAAAACGATATCAGTTCAGAGCAACTGTCGATATCAAATCGGCCCCGCACTCCTCGGAGGAGTGCGGGGCCGCCGACACAGCCGGGCTCGGGTCAGAGCAGGCCGAGGGCCGGCATCAGGTAGTAGAAGGCGAAGACCGCGGCGACGCCGTACATGGCGATCGGGACGGTGCGGGCGCGGCCGGCGACGATGCGCAGGAGGCAGAAGGTGATGAAGCCGAAGCCGATGCCGTTGGTGATGGAGTAGGTGAACGGCATCATCACGATGGTGAGGAAGGCCGGCATGGCGATGGTGAAGTCGGACCAGTCGATCTCCTTGATGGAGTTCGCCAGGATCAGGAAGCCGACGGTGACCAGCGCGGGGGTGGCGGCCTGGGCGGGGACCATGGTCGCCAGGGGGGTGAGGAAGAGGGCGAGCATGAAGAGCGCGCCGGTGACGATGGAGGCGAAGCCGGTGCGGGCGCCCTCGCCGACGCCGGCGGTGGATTCGACGAAGCAGGTGTTGGCGGAGGCGGAGGTGGCGCCGCCCGCGGCGGTGGCGATGCCGTCGACCATCAGGATCTTGTTGATGCCGGGGAGGTCGCCCTTCTCGTCGAGCAGGTGGGCCTCGTCGGCGACGCCGAGGATGGTGCCCATCGCGTCGAAGAAGCAGCTCATCAGCACGGTGAAGACGAACAGGATGCCGGTGAGGACGCCGACGTGCGAGAAGCCGCCGAACAGGCTGAAGTGGCCGACCAGGCCGAAGTCGGGGGTGGCGACGGGGTTGCCGGGCCAGGTGGGGACGGTGAGGCCCCAGGTCTCGGGGGCGAGGTCGGCGGCCTGCTGGATGACCACGGCGACGGCGGTCATGACGGCGATCGAGATCAGGATCGCGCCGGGGACCTTGCGGATGACCAGGGCCATGGTGAGCAGCAGGCCGAGGATGAAGATCAGCACGGGCCAGCCGTGCAGGTGCCCGCCGGCGCCGAGCTGGAGCGGGACGGTGGTGTGGGCGGCGTCCGGGACGCGGGTGACGAAGCCGGAGTCGACCAGGCCGACCAGGGTGATGAACAGGCCGATGCCGATGGCGATGGCCTTGCGCAGGCCGAGCGGGACGGCGTTCATGACGCGTTCGCGCAGGCCGGTGGCGACCAGCAGCATGATGGCGAAGCCGGCCAGGACGACCATGCCCATGGCGTCGGGCCAGGTCATCTTGGGGGCGAGCTGGAGCGCCACGATGGTGTTGACGCCGAGGCCGGCGGCGAGGCCGATCGGCACGTTGCCGATGACGCCCATCAGCAGGGTGGTCAGGCCCGCGGTGAGCGCGGTCGCGGTGACCAGCTGCCCACCGGCGAGGTGGGTGCCGTTCATGTCCGTGGCCGAGGCCAGGATGATCGGGTTGAGCACCAGGATGTACGCCATCGTGAAGAAGGTGGCGACACCACCGCGGATCTCGCGGGGCAGGGTGGAGCCTCGCTGCGAGATCTTGAAGAAGCGGTCCAGGGCGCCGGACGGGGGCTGCGGCGCGTTCTGGGAGGGCTCGGGCGACGCGGTGGTCGACTGGGCCTGCGGAGACATGTCGGGGGTCCTCGATCGGAAGGGGCCGGGGGAGACCGGGAGTCAAGGCGGGGGACATTTCAGTATGTCGATTCCGGTCGTGCACGCGCCATCTTCGCGCGTAGAGCGAGCCCATTACGGTCACACTCGATCACCATCGCTCACGTTCGGCCGCCCGAGAGGAGCGGCCGACCTCCTCTCCCCGACGGTCGACCGCCTCTCCCGGACGGCCCGGGCCGCCCCGTAGGCTAGGGCCCATGCCCAAGACCGCGCTGCGCTCCGCTCCCCCGCCCCTCGAGGGGAACGACGTCGCCATCGTCGGCACCGGCACGGTGCTGTGGTTCGTCGGCTTCGTGGCGCTGGTGCCGTTCCAGGGGTGGCTGTCCGACCACGACCACGGCACCTGGCCGTGGATCTGCCTGTCCGGCGGCCTGCTCGGCCTGATCGGCCTCAAGTACTGCACCGCCCGCCGCGCCGCGATCCGCCGCGCCCGCGCCGCCGAGGCGGCCGAGGCCGCCGGAGAACCCGGGGAAGCCGCGCTCTAGCGCACCGCCGCAGCACGCCGCCGTAACACACCGCCGCAGCACGCCGCCGCAGCACGCCGCCGTAACGCGCCACCGCAGCACGCCGCCGCCTCCCGCCACCCGTCCGGCCGGAATCCGGCCCGAGGCGGGACGCACCGAGCAAATCGCCCACCTAGAGTCGGTGCCATGACGCACTCAGCGGAAGGCACCGCCGCGCCCGGCCCGGGCCCCGGTCCGGGCCCCGTTCCGGGCCCCGGCGCGCACCCCACCGGCGCGGGCGGCGCGTACCAGCCCGGGCTGAGCGGTGCCGAGGTCGCCGAGCGGGTCGCCCGCGGGCAGCTGAACGACGTCCCGGTGCGTTCCAGCCGCTCGGTGCGGGAGATCGTCCGGGCGAACGTGTTCACCCGGTTCAACGCGATCATCGGGGTGATGTTCGGCATCATCCTGGTGGTCGGCCCGATCCAGGACGGCCTGTTCGGCCTGGTCATCGTCGCCAACACGGCGATCGGCATCGTCCAGGAGATGCGCGCCAAGAAGACCCTGGACAGCCTCGCGCTGATCGGCGAGGCCCGCCCGCAGGTCCGCCGGGACGGCGCCGCGGTGCAGGTCTCCGCCGGCGAGATCGTGCTGGACGACACCGTGCTGCTCGGCGTCGGCGACAAGGTCGTGGTGGACGGCACCGTCACCGAGGCGGACGCCCTGGAGGTCGACGAGTCGCTGCTGACCGGCGAGCCGGACCCCGTCCACAAGCGCCCCGGCGACCACGTGATGTCCGGCTCCTTCGTGGTGGCCGGCGCGGGCGCGTTCACCGCCACCAAGGTCGGCCGGGAGGCGTACGCCGCGAAGCTCGCCGAGGAGGCCAGCCGGTTCACCCTGGTCAAGTCCGAGCTGCGCACCGGCATCGACCAGATCCTGCGGTTCATCACCTACCTGCTGGTCCCCACCGCGATCGGCCTGGTGATCAGCCAGCTCGCGGTGCAGCGCAACGACTGGAAGGAGGCCGTCCGCCGGATGGTGGCCGGCATCGTGCCGATGGTCCCCGAGGGCCTGGTGCTGCTCACCTCGGTGGCCTTCGCCATCGGCGTGATCCGGCTCGGCCGCAAGCAGTGCCTGGTCCAGGAGCTGCCCGCGATCGAGGGCCTGGCCCGGGTCGACACCGTCTGCCTCGACAAGACCGGCACCCTCACCGAGGGCGGCATGGACCTGGTCGACCTCCGCCCGCTCGCCGACCCGGCACGGGCCCCGCAGGCCGAGAAGGCCGTGCTGGCCGAGGCGCTGGGCGCGATCGGCGCCGCCGACACCCGGCCCAACCCCAGCATGCAGGCCGTCATCGACGCGTACGGGCCCCCGCCGGAGGGGCGCTGGCGGCTGCTGGAGGCGATCCCGTTCTCCTCCGCCCGCAAGTGGAGCGGCGTCCAGCTGCTGGAGCCCGGCGGCACCGAGGGCAGCTGGCTGCTCGGCGCCCCCGACGTGCTGCTCCCGCCCGGCTCCCCCGCGCTGGCCGAGGTCGACGAGCTGGGCGCGCAGGGCCTGCGGGTCCTGCTGCTGGGCCGCAGCCCGCTGCCGCTGGACGACCCGGACCCGGCCGCCCGGCTGGAGCCGCTGGCCCTGCTGGTGCTGCAGCAGCGGCTGCGCGAGGACGCCGCGGACACCCTGCGCTACTTCCGCTCCCAGGGCGTCCGGGCCAAGGTCATCTCCGGTGACAGCGCCGTCTCGGTCGGCGCGGTCGCCGCCCACCTCGGCCTGCCCGGCGCCGACACCGCGACCGACGCCCGCACCCTGCCCGCCGACCCCGAGCAGCTCGCCGAGGCCGCCGACCGCACCGCCGTCTTCGGCCGGGTCACCCCGCAGCAGAAGCGCGCCCTGGTCGGCGCCCTGCAGTCGAAGGGCCACACCGTGGCGATGACCGGCGACGGCGTCAACGACGTGCTCGCCCTCAAGGACGCCGACATCGGCGTGGCGATGGGCACCGGCTCGGACGCGACCCGGGCCGTCGCCCAGATCGTGCTGCTGGACGACCGCTTCGCCACCCTGCCCTCGGTGGTCGCCGAGGGCCGCCGGGTGATCGGCAACATCGAGCGGGTCGCCGGGCTGTTCCTGGTCAAGACGGTCTACTCGGTGCTGCTGGCCCTGCTGGTGGTGTTCACCCAGGTCCCGTACCCGTTCCTGCCCCGGCACTCGACGGTGCTGTCCTCGCTGACCATCGGCATCCCGGCGTTCTTCCTCGCCCTCGCCCCCAACAACGAGCGGGCCCGCACCGGCTTCGTCCGCCGGGTGCTGCGGCTGGCCGTCCCCGGCGGCGTCATCTGCGGCGCGGCGACCTTCACCGCCTACGCGCTGGCCCGCGGCGACGACGAGACCACCCTGAAGGCCGACACCTCGGTCGCCACCCTGACCCTGTTCATCGTGGCCGTCTGGGTGCTCGCCATCGTCGCCCGCCCCTACACCTGGTGGCGCCTGCTGCTGATCGGCGCCATGTCCGGCGCGTTCGCGCTGGTCCTGGTGGTGCCCTGGCTCGCCGACTTCTTCCAGCTCCAACTCGTCGGCTGGCGCGACCCGTTGACGGGCGTGGCGGTCGCCCTGGTGGCGGGCTGCCTGCTGGAGGTCAGCGCCCGGGTGTTCGCGGAGCGGAAGTAGCCGCCGGGGCCCGCTACTCGTAGTCGCGGGCCGCCAGCAGTTCGTACGCCCGGTCGGGTTCGGTGAGGGCGGCGAGGATCTCGAAGCGGCGGTGCCACTGGTGCACGGACCAGGCCAGGCCGGCCGCGAGGCCCTCGGGGGTGGCGGCGTGCAGCAGGCCGGGGACGGGCGGGACGTCGAACTCGTCGTCCTCGTCGGCGGCTTCGGTGTCCTCCGGGTCGTAGGGCAGTTCGGGGGCGGTCGCGGCGGTGTCCCAGCGCCAGGCGACGTGCGCCTCCTCGCCGTCGGGGCCGACCACCAGGAGTTCCTCGTGCTCCTCGTAGACGGCGGGGCAGCCGGGCAGCAGTTCGCGGACCACCGCGGGGGTGCGGTGCAGGGTGCCCTCGGACAGGACGCGGCCGCCGGCCACCTCGCTGGCCAGCGAGACGTGCAGGCGCTCGGCGAGGGCGGGTGCGAGCAGCGGGTGGACGGGCAGCACGGCGTGGTCGTGGAGGAGTTCGACCAGGTCGGGGGCGTCGGCGACGACCGCGCTCGCGGCGTCCACGATGACGGTGCGGTCGTCCCGGCGGCCGGACTCGGAGTCCAGCGGGGCCAGGGCCCGCACCACGTCCAGGGCTTCGACGCGTTCGGCCGGGAGGGCGGCCAACAGGCTGTAGATGCCGTGCAGTTGGCGGTGGCTGACCTCGGAGAGCGGGTCGGTGAGCCGGTCGACCAGCTCGTCCGGGCCGTGCGGTTCGGCGAGCAGCGCGTTCAGCGTGGTGCGCACGCCGAGCGCGTGCAGGAACTGCGGGTCGAGCGTGGTGCGGGCCTCGTCGTAGAGGCCGCGCAGCAGCGGGTCGGCCCCGGCGGCGCGCAGGCCGGCCGGTTCGCGGCCGTCCAGCACCGGGTGGTCGCGCAGCCACCAGGCGGTGTAGGAGGGCAGGTCGGTGTAGCTGCCGTCGGGCAGCAGGGTGCGCACCGGCGTCACCACGGCGTCCCGGTAGGGGGGCTGGGCGAGCAGGGCGAGGGCCTCGGGCCAGGCGTCGTCGGCGACCAGGTCGAGGTCGCGGACTGCGAGCAGTTCGGCGGCGACCGGCGGGACGCCCAACTCCCCGGCGTCGTCGGCGTGCAGGGCCTCCAGGGCGTCCTCGCACCACTCGGCGAGGCCGTCGGGGGCCTCGTCGATCAGGCCGGTGGGGGCGCCGCCGGCCGCCCGGTCGGCGGGGGCGGTGGGGTCGAGGCGCTCCAGGTCGTCCGGGTCGAGGACGACGTCCTCGGCGCGCACCAGGGTGAAGGCGGTGAGCGCGCCGGCCGCGGCCAGCACCTCGGGGCCCCAGCGCTCGAACAGGTCGTCGTCGACGAAGGCGGCCTCGTCCTCGTCCACCAGGAGGGCCAACGGGCTTTCGGGGAGCAGGAGTTCACCAGCGCGGGCGAGTTCGCCCTCGTCGTCGGGCAGGGCCAGGCGGGCCAGCCAGGGGTGCTCGCCGGGGGCCGGGGCGGCGGCCTTGACCAGGGCGAGGACGGCGTCGGCGAGGTCGACGGCGGCATCGTAGTCGTCCTCGCCGAGCTCCAGCGAGCGGGCGACGGCGGCGCGGACCTCGGGGGTGTCCAGGACGCCCGCGGGGGTGGCGGTGGCGGCGCCGAGCTTGGCCAGCAGCGGGTGGGCGGCGTCGGGGTGGGCCAGCCGCAGGTCGAGCAGGTCGAGGGACTCGGCGAGCGTCTCGGGGTAGCCCTCGTAGCCGGCCCAGTCGGCCGGGTCGGAGGGCAGCAGGACCCGGCGCGGGCCGGTGACCGTGCGGCCGTCGGCGAGCGGGACGGGCAGCGCGCCGAGCGCCTCCGGGTCGGCGCCGGCCAGCGCCGCGTACAGGCCGCGCCACCAGGCGGGTTCGCGCTCCAGGCCGCCGAGCTGGTCGACCACCTCGGCGAGCGGGGTGCGGCGCACGCCGAGGGTGCGCAGTTCGGTGCGGCGCTCCAGGCCGGCCGGGAGCAGGCCGGGGAAGATCGGGGCGAGCGCCTCGACCACCGAGTGGTCGGCGCCCTCCAGCACGACGGCGTCGCGCGGGCGCAGCGCGGGGGTGCCCTCCTCGGCGCCCTTCGGGTGCGGCAGGAAGGGCGTCTCGGGCAGGCGGGCCAGCACGGCGGTGCGCAGCGCGTTGTCGAGGGCGCCCTGGCCGAGCGGGGCGGGGACGAGGTCCAGCGAGTGGAGGTCGGCGCCGCGGGCGCGCAGCAGGTCGGTGTAGGCGTCGGCGGCGCGCTCGGTGAGGAAGTCGGTGAGCGGGCCGGGCGCGACGTGCCGCCGGGTCGGGTCGAGCGGGTAGGAGGCGATCAGCAGCGCGGGCACGCCGAGCGGCTCATCGCTGGGCGTGGGCGCGTGCACCACGGCGGCGGTGCGCGGGCGCTGCGGGCGGCCCTGCCCGTCGACCGGGACGGCCCAGGTGAGCGTCCAGTACGGGCGGGCGCGCTCCTCGGTGGTCCGGTCGGCCAGCAGTTCGGGGGCGGCGGTGCCGGCGGCGCTGACGGTCTGCCAGGTGGTGCTGCGCTCCCCGTCGGTGATGGTGACGGCGGGCAGCTGCTCGGGGCGCGGCGGGTGCGCGGTGCGGGTCAGGGTGCGCACGCCCTCGGGGGTGTCGACGACCACCTCGGCCAGGCCGGGCAGGGTCAGCAGCAGGGCGTCGTCGATCTCGGCGAGCAGGCGGCGGGTGAGGTCCTCGGCGGCGGCGTCGCGCAGCGGCAGGACGACCACCGTGTGGTAGCCCTCGGGGGCTTCGCCCTCGGCCGGGAACGGCACCCGGAGCACCGGCAGGTGGCCCTCGCGCCGGGTCAACTCCCCGGCGAGCTGCGGGATTTCGGCGACCAGCGCGCGGGCGTCGGTGAGCGACCAGCGCACCCCGCCGGTGTGGCCGAGCACGGCGGGCTCGTCGCTGACGGCCAGCACCGCGGCGAAGCCGACACCGAACCGGCCGACCACGTCCCGCTCGTCCTCGCGCTTGGCGGAGGCCCGCAGCGTGGAGAGCGACTCGACGCCCGCCGCGTCCAGCGGGGCGCCGGTGTTGGCGGCCGCCAGCACGCCGTCCCGCAGGGTCAGCCGGAGCCGGCCGGCGGTGCCCGCCCGGGCGGCCGCGTCGGCGGCGTTCTGGGCGAGTTCGACGATCAGCCGGTCCCGGTAGCCCCCGAGCGCGAGCTCCTCCTCGGCGTTGGCGTCCTCCCGGAATCTGGCGGGCGCGGCCGTCCAGGCGGTGAGCACGGTGTGCCGCAGCCGGGCCGTGTCGAAGACGTCCGACCCCTGGGGGGACGCCGCGCTGCCGATGATCCGAGACTCCACGTGCCGAGCCGCCCTTCGCGTGGTCTGCGTACGAGTCGGCATTCTGCCAGGGGTCCGGGACGGGCCACGCCGGCTGTGCGCGGGAGCAGGGGCGCGGGGAACTGCGCGCTTCGGGAGGCACGCGTCGGCCAGGACCGCGACGGGGACGGTGACTTGCCGCCCCCTCGCGGTCCTGCTGCGCGCACGCCGGCCGGAGCGCGGCGCTTACGCGTGGCCGAGTTCCTCGACCGGCGCGTCCGGTTCGACCGAGCCGGAGGTGCGGTCGGGGTGCAGCGGGAGGGGTTCGACGACCGTCTCGTCGAGGATCAGTTCGCTGGGGACGGGCGGGGCGGGCAGGACGGCGGCCTCGGAGTGCGCGCCGCAGCCGTAGGCGAGCGAGACGACCTGGCCGTCGGCGGGGCCGAACTCGTTGCCGCAGACGCCGAACGCCTGGCCGAGCGAGCCGCCGATCGGGACCAGGAAGCCGCAGGTGTCGCAGGAGGCCGGGGCGGACTGTGCCATCGGGGTCTGCGGGCCGTACGCGTTCTCCCAGCGCTCGGCGGCCTGGTGCAGGCCGCGCCGGGACAGGACGCGGGGGCGGCCGAGGCCGAGTTCCTCGGCGATCGCGCCGATCTCGGCGCGGGCGGGCGCCTGCTGGACGTCCTCGACGGTGGCGATCTCGTCCTCGGCGGCCTCGGCGAGCGCCGAGTTGGGGGCGATCTCGTCCTCGCCGGTCCAGCCGGGCTCCAGGCGCAGGTCGTCGGCGCCGGTGGGCAGCAGGTCGCCGGGGCCGAGGTCGCCGGGCCGCAGGCGCTCGCTCCACGGCACCCACTGCGGGGCGAGGACGGCGCCCGCGCCGGGCAGCAGCGCGATCTCGTCGAGGGTGACGTTCTTGGCGCGCGGGGCGCGGGCGACGGTCACCGCCCAGTGCCAGCCCCGGTAGGCCGGGTCGAGGCACTCGAAGGTGTGGGTGACGACGCGTTCGGCGTCCGCGCCCGCCTTCACGTGGGGGCCGACGACGGCCTCCCCGACGCTGTCCACCACGGCCTGGCGGGCGAGGTCGACGGCTTCTGCACAGAGCCGGTCAGGGGTACGGCTTCGCATCGCAGCACTCACGGCGTCGGTTCTCTCCCAGTCCTGTCATCCTGCGGCCTTGCGGTGGCCGCCGTCGGGCGGGCGCACCGGCTGCCGCTGCCACGTCTCCGGGGCGGCCCCCGCGAGCACGGGGCCGGTCCATTCTGCTAGACCCGGGGCCGCTCCGGGGCCGGGCCGCGCCGCCCAGGTCGGCCACCCCCCTGCGGGAGGCCGGGCATGCGCGTAGTGCAGGCTACCCGCCGGTCGGTGGTGCAGCACAGTCCGGGCCGTGGGGGCGGGCGCGCCGACGCCCGGACAATCACTCGTTAGGTCGGCGATTCTCGGGCAGGATGGGTGTGTGGCGGAGGAGATTCCGCCGCGGCACGAGCCGGGTCCCGAGCAGGCCGAAGGCCGTTCGGGAGCGTCCGCCGTGTCGCGGCAGCATCCGGTGGCCCCCGGCGAGCCGGAGGCCGATGCCACCTGTCCGACGCCCCGTCAGCCGGGCCCGGACCTCTCGAAGCACCCGGCCCCGGACTCCCCCACCGACCCCGCCGACCCCGCCGACCCGGACGCGCCGACGGTGCGGGCCCGGGGCCTCTGGGCGCGCGGCGCGTCGGCGGCGGGGGTGCGCACCGGCCGGGTGGTGCACGGCACGGGCCGGCGGATCCGGCGGGCGACGTCGGCGGAGGGCGCGGGCGAGTCCGGCCTGGCGAAGCTGATCGAGCTGCACGCGCTGAACTCGTTCGGCGACATGCTGATCACGGTGGCGCTGGCGTCCACCATCTTCTTCTCGGTGCCGACCGGCGAGGCCCGCGGCCGGGTCGCGCTGTACCTGCTGATCACGATGGCGCCGTTCGCGGTGCTGGCCCCGGTGATCGGCCCGCTGCTGGACCGGCTGCCGAACGGCCGCCGCTCGGCGATGGCGATGTCGATGCTGGCCCGGGCGGCGCTGGCCTGGGTGATGGCGGGGGTGGTGACCGGCGGCGGGCTGGCGCTGTACCCGGAGGCGCTGGGCGTGCTGGTGGCGTCGAAGGCGTACGGGGTGGTGCGCAGCGTGGTGGTGCCGCGGCTGCTGCCCGCCCAGTTGTCGCTGGTGAAGGCGAACTCGCGGGTGACGCTGGCGGGTCTGCTGACCACGCTGGTGGCGGGCGGGGTGGGCGGGCTGCTGCACCTGATCGGGCCGGGGTGGCCGCTGCGCGGGGCGTTCGTGGTGTTCGTGATCGGCACGCTGATGGCCTTCCACCTGCCGCACCAGGTGGATTCGGCGAAGGGCGAGCAGCGGGCGGAGCTGCACGCCGAGCCGCACGAGGTGCGGCCCAAGGGGGTGCTGCGGGCGGTCGGCCCGTCGGTGGTGATGGCGCTGCGCGGGGTGGCGTCGCTGCGCTGGCTGGTCGGGTTCCTGGTGATGTTCCTGGCGTTCCTGATCCGCCGGGACCCGCCGGGCGGCCTGCCGGGGACGGTGGCGCTGGGCCTGGTCGCGGCGGCGGCGGGGCTGGGCAACGCGCTGGGGTCGGTGCTGGGCTCGTGGCTGCGCACCCGCGGCTCGGAGGTGACGGTGACGGCGGTGCTGGCGCTGGCGACGGCGGCGGCGGGCGCGGCGGCGCTCTGGTACGGGGTGGTGACGGTGACGGTGGTGGCGGGCGTCGCGGGGATGGCGGCGTCGCTGGGCAAGCTGGCGCTGGACGCGCTGATCCAGCGGGACGTGCCGGAGGCGGTGCGGACCTCGGCGTTCGCCCGGTCGGAGACGGTGCTGCAGCTGAGCTGGGTGGCGGGCGGCGCGGTGGGCATCGCGCTGCCGCTGAACGCGGTGCTGGGGCTGACGGTGGCGGCGTCGGTGATGACGGTGATGCTGCTGTGGACGTTCCGCTCGCTGCTGCGGGTCGGGCCGCGCCGGTCGGCCGCGCGGCCCCGGGTGGCCTGAGCGGCGGGCCGGGCCGGGGTGCGCGGCGCGCCCGCGCTCGGCGTAACCTCGGGCGACTCGGGCACCCCGGCGTCGTGTGATCACGGAAGGCGAGTAGCCTCTTGCGCATGAGCCTCAGCACCCGTGCCATCGCCGGTATCGCCGGCGTCGTCGTCGTCGGCGCCGCCTCCCTCGGTACCGGTATCTACTGGGCGAACGACGCCGGCAAGCCCCGTGAGAACGTGGCGACGATGGTCGTCGGCACCTCGACCACCACCGCCGCCCCCTTCTGCTACAACGACGGCAAGCCGCTCGACGAGGACTACCTCACCAAGTGCCTGTCGGACATCAAGCAGGCCCGCAAGGACGCCAAGCTCCCGAAGCTGGACGTCCGCGCCAGTGACCAGATCGGCGTCGGCGTGCCGAAGGACCTGGCCGACAAGGGCTGGTTCGCGCTGACCAACGGCGGCTCCAACGGCCAGGTGCCGCTGGCCGGCGGCGCCGACGGCTCGGTCGTCACCGGGGTGACCTACTCCGGTTCGAAGAGCGCCGGCGCCCTGATGTCGAGCAACGACGTGACGTCGGTGACGGTGGTCTCGCAGGACAAGAAGTCCCAGGAGTACTACGCGGTCTGGGCCTTCGACCTGGACAACAAGAGCAGCTGAACCGCCGGTCGATGACCGCTGAGCGCACCGACGAGCAGCCCGGCCCCGCCGCCGGGCTGCTCGTCGTCGTCGCCGTGGAGGCGGAGGCCGGGGCGGTGCGGCGCGGGCTGGGCGCGGGTTCGGGCGCCGTGGTGCTGGCGGCCGGGGTCGGCCCGGCGGCCGCGGCGGCGGGCACGGCGGCGGCGCTGGCCGGCGGCCGGTACCGGCTGGTGCTGTCGGCGGGCATCGCGGGCGGGTTCGCGCCCGCGGCGCCGCTCGGGTCGCTGGTGGTGGCGGACGCCGTGCTGGCGGCCGACCTGGGCGCCGAGACGCCGGACGGCTTCGCGGACGTCGCCGAGCTGGGCTTCGGCACGGTGCGGCACCCGGTGCCGCCGGGCCTGGTGGCGGCGCTCGCGGGGGCCACCGGCGGGGCGGTCGGCGAGGTGCTGACGGTGTCCACGGTGACCGGGTCGGCGGAGCGCGCCGCGCTGCTGAGGGGGCGTCACCCGCGGGCGCTGGCCGAGGCGATGGAGGGTTTCGGGGTGGCCGAGGCGGCCGCCCGCTGCGGTCTCGCGGCCGGTGAGCTGCGGGCCGTGTCCAATGCCGTCGGGCCGCGCGACCGCGCGTCCTGGCGGATCGGCGACGCGCTGGCGGCCCTGGAGCGGGCCTTCGCGGCGCTGCCGCCGGTGTCCGTCCTGCTCAAGGAGGTCTGAGATGGCCGAGCCGCTCAGCGTCGCGTACTCGCCCTGCCCGAACGACACCTTCGTGTTCCACGCCTGGGCGCACGGCCTGGTGCCGGGCGCGGACGCCCCCGCGGTCAGGTTCGCGGACATCGACGTCACCAACGGGCTGGCCGAGCGCGGCGAGCTGGACGTGCTGAAGATCTCCTACGGCCAACTGCCCTGGGTGCTGGACGAGTACGCGCTGCTGCCGTGCGGCGGGGCGCTGGGCCGGGGCTGCGGGCCGCTGGTGCTGACGGCCGGCCCGCGGGAGGCGGCGGAGCTGGCCGGGCGGCGGGTCGCGGTGCCCAGCGAGCGCTCGACGGCGTACCTGCTGTTCCGGCTGTGGGCGGCCGAGGCGGTGCCGGGCGGGTTCGGCGAGATCGTGGTGCTGCCGTTCCACGAGATCATGCCGGCCGTCCGGGACGGGAAGGTGGACGCCGGGCTGGTGATCCACGAGGCCCGGTTCACGTACCAGGAGTACGGGCTGCACTGCCTGGCCGACATGGGCGAGGCGTGGGAGGCGGCGACCGGGCTGCCGATCCCGCTGGGCGCGATCGTGGCCCGGCGCTCGCTGGGCGCCGAGCGGCTGCGCGAACTGGCCGACACCGTGCGGGCGTCGGTGCGCGCGGCCTGGGCGGACCCGGCGGCCTCCCGGGAGTACGTGCTGGCGCACGCCCAGGAGATGGACCCGGCCGTCGCCGAGCAGCACATCGGGCTGTACGTCAACGAGTTCACCGAGGACCTCGGCGAGGCCGGCTACGCGGCGGTGCGCGGCCTGCTCGCCCGGGCCGCCGAGCGGGGACTCGTCCCCGCCGTCGACCCGGGCGCGCTGGCGTTCGCCTGACGGCCGGTCAGACGTCGAACTGGTCGGCGATGGCGCGCAGCACCATGGCGATCTTCTGGCCCTCCGGCTTGCCCGGGTAGCGGCCGCGCTGCAGGCCCGGCAGCACGCTGTCCAGCTTGGTGATCAGGTCCTGGACGATCGGGGCCATGTCGTCGGCGCTCTTGCGCTGGGCGGCGGCCACCGAGGGCAGCGCGTCCAGCAGTTGGACGCTCATCGCCTGGTCGCCGCGGTGGCCCGCGGCGATCCCGAACTCGACCCGCTGGCCCGGCCTCAGCGTGGTGACGCCCGCGGGCAGCGCCTTGGTGTGGACGAAGACCTCGCCCCCGTCGTCGCGCGACAGGAAGCCGTAGCCCTTCGTCTCGTTGAACCACTTGACCTGGCCGGTGGGCATCTCGAACAGTCCTCGGTATCGGGTGCGTGCGGCCTCGTCGGGCCGCGGGTGGATGTGCGGGTGGGCGCCCCGGTCGGGCGGCCGGTCTCGCTCAGTGGAGCAATGATCCCTCAGCGTTCACCGGAACGGCGAAGGGATTCCGGACCGGGGCGCGGCCGTGCCCCGCGCTCGCTGCGCCCTCCACTGGCTCACACCCCCGATCGGTGCCGGGCGGGCGTTCGTGGACCATCGGCAGGTCCGCCCGCGCGATGGCTGCATACCCGGGGGCGGCGCGGGTCGAAACTCCTTGCGCGCACGGAGTTGCGCGCTGTGACGCCGGGCCGGTCAGGAGGGGTCGGCGAGGTGGCCGCCGAGCCAGCCCAGCGAGGCCGGGAGCATCCGGGACCAGGTGGTGAAGTTGTGGCCGCCGCTGTCCAGGGTGATCGCCGAGACCTTGGTCGGGGTGCCCTTGGCGGCGGCCCGGAACCGCTCGGTCTGGTCGTAGTAGTCGCCGTCGCCCTCCCGGCTGCCGCCGACCAGCAGCGCGGTGGCCGGGGCCGGCAGGTGGGCGAGGCGCCACTCCAGGTCGGCCTGGTCGCGGCGGGCCCCGTCGCCGCCGAACAGGTCCCCGGTGGTCGGGTCCTCGGCGGCCTTGTAGTAGCCGGACAGCGACACCGCGGCGGCGAACACGTCGGGGTGACGCATCGCCAGCTTCAACGCGCAGTAGCCGCCGGTGGAGTTGCCGATCACGCCCAGGCTGCCCGGCCCCTCCGCGATCCGGTAGGAGGTGCGCAGCGCGGCGGGCACGTCGGCGCTGAAGTACCGGTCGGCCTGCGGGCCGCCCGGCACGTCCTCGCACTCGGTGTCCCGGGGCATCGCCGGGGAGGGGCGCATCAGCACCAGCACGGTGGGCTTGGCCCGGCCCTGCTCGGCCAGTTTGAACTGCACGGACGGGTAGTTGAGTTTGGTGACCAGGTTCTTGGCGTCGCCGGGGAAGCCGGTGATGGCGATCACCGCGGGGAAGCGCTTGGCCCGGTACTCGGGGCGGAAGTACTGCGGCGGCAGGTAGACGTAGCCCTCAGTGGTCAGGCCGGTGCTCGCCCCGGGCAGCCGGACCCGCTCCAGCCGGCCGACCTGCTCGGGGGCCCGGCCGGCCGCGCCGGTGTCGCGGACGTTCTCGGCGGCCAGCGTCTGGACGGCGGGGGCGCGGCCGAGCAACTGGTTCTGGATGGTCACCGGGCCGTCGTCGCCGGTGCCCAGCAGGTCGTCCCAACTGCTGTAGAAGGCGAAGGAGTTGTTGGCCATCAGGGCCAGCGTGCAGAGCACCGCCAGCTGGGTGCCGACGATGGTGCCGAGCCGGCCCAGCACCGCCCGCCAGCCGCGCCCGGCCAGCCGGGGCCAGAGCCAGACCGTGCCCCCCACCGCCAGCACCGACAGCAGCGCGGACAGTGCCAGCACCTTGTGACTGGTCAGACCCATGTGCCCGTACGCCCCGCTCGCCCGTCGCCGTTCCCGCTGCCGCCCTTCAGCATGCCTGAGGGATTCCTGGGAATCCTGAGCGTTCAGTCGGAACGTGTGTCGCCGCGCCCCCGCCGATCGGAGGGGGCGCGCGGTGGGACAATCGACGGGAGTGCCCCGCGCGAAGGCGCCGGGAGCGCCCCGTGCGAAGGAGTGGTGAGAGTGAGCGACCGTCCCGACGACCCCGGTGACGTGCTGGTCCGCGTCGGCGGCATCGTGTTCGGCATCGGCATGCTGGCCACCGTCGCCACCTTCGTGCCGCTCTTCCTCGACCTGACCCGGCTGCCCACGTTCGCGTACTGGCTGTCGATGCTGATGCCGCTGGGCCTGCTGGTCGCCCTGGTCGGGCTGTTCGCCAACGCCCGGAGCAGCTCCCGGCGGCGGCGCGCCCGGCAGGCCGCCGCCACCGGCACCGCCGCCGCGGGCTGAAGCCCCGTCAGGCCCGGTGCGCGGCCAGCCAGGCCGGGAACTCGGTGAGGTCGCCCAGCACCGCGTCCGCCCCGGCCCCGGCCAGCTCGGCGGCGCTGTACGGACCGGTGGCCACGCCCACCGCGACGGCGTCCGCGGCCCGGGCGCCGCGGATGTCGCCCAGGTGGTCGCCGACGTAGACGTCCGCGCCGTGCGCGCGCAGCGCCTCGCCCTTGGTCTCCGCCCACAGGTCGCCGACCAGCACGTCCACCTCCAGCCCGATCGCGTCCAGGTGACGGCGGGCGTTCGGCTCCCACTTGCCGGTGATCACCAGCACCCGGCCGCCCGCCGCCCGGACCGCGGCCACCGCCGCCAGCGCACCGGGCAGCTCGACGGTCGGCGCGATGGCGTGCTCCACGTACAGCTCGCGGTAGCGGTCGGCCACCGCCTCCAGCCGCTCCGGCGGGTACCAGTTGGCCAGTTCCCGCACCAGCGGCGGCCCGAGCCGGCTGACCACCAGGTCGGAGTCGATGACGGTGCCGGTCTCGGCGGCCAGCACGTCGTACGTGGCCTTGATGCCGGGGCGGGTGTCGAGGAGCGTCATGTCGAGGTCGAAACCGACGGTGAGAGCCATGCGGCCAGCCTAGCCAGCGGGGTTTCGGGCCCGAAAAGCCGGGGGGAAAGCCGCATCGCGGACATACTGGCTGCGGACGTACTGGCTGACGACCGACCGCGCCGCCGGAGGAGGTCCCGGGTGCCACCCCCGCTGTCCCGCCGGGCCGCCCTCGCCGGGCTCGGCGCCGCCCTGCTCACCGGCTGCGGCCCGCACCCGTTGCCCGAGGGGCCGCCGCTGCCCGCCGCCGCCGACGGCTCGCCCACCGGCAGCGGCACCCCCGCGCCGGCCCAGCCCAGTCCCCCGCCGCGCCCCGCCGTCACCGTCGACGCCGCGGACGGGCCGGTCACCGTGCCCGGCGGGGTGCTCCGGGTGGTCGTCCGGGACACCGCCGAGCTGGACTCCGCGATGACCCTGGGCATCACCCCCGTCGGCGCCGCCAAGGCCCCGCTGGACGCCGGCCTGCCCGGCTACTGGCCCGCCTCCCGGCTCGCCCGGATCGCCGTGGTCGGCGACCTCGGGGCCGCCCCCGACACCGCCGCGATCACCGCCCTGCGGCCGCAGCTGGTGCTCACCAACCTGACCCGCGACGCCGACCGCCTCCCGGCCCTGCGGGCGATCGCCCCGACCGTGGCGACCCGGACCACCGGCGCGCCCTGGCGGGAGGACTTCCAGCTGCACGCCGCCGCCCTGGACCGCCGCGAGCAGGCCGCCGCCGTGGTCGCCGGGTACGAGCGGCACGTCGGCCAGGCCAGGGCCGCCCTCGCCGCGGCCGGCGCCGACGGGCAGCGGATCAGCCTGGTCCGCTTCGTCGAGGGCTCCCCCGCCGTCCGGCTGTACGCCCGGCAGAACTTCCCCGGCAGCGTCCTGGCCGACCTCGCGCTGCCCCGCCCCGACCCGCAGAACGCCGACCGCTTCGACACCGAGACCGCCCCCGACCGGCTCGCCCCCGCCGACGGCGACCTGCTGCTGTACGCCGGCTACGGCGACCCCGCCCGCAACGGCCTGACCGCCGCCCTCGCCTCCCCCGGCTGGCAGGCGCTGGGCGCCGTCCGCGCCCACCGCGCCTTCCGGGTCGACGACCAGCTGTGGTTCCAGGGCATCGGCTACACCGGCGCGCACTTCCTGATCGCCGAACTGCTGTACCTGCTCGGCGCGGGCTGACCCCGGCGGAGCACCCGCGTCGGGGCACACGCGTCGGGGCGCGCACCTCCGGGACGTGCCCGCCGGGCGCGCACCGTCGGAGAGGCCCCGCTACCCCTTGCGGCGGCGCAGCGTCACCGCCAGCACGAACAGCGCCGTCAGCACCGCCGCGGCCCGCAGCACGCCCGGCGCGGCCGCCCAGGTGGTGGCGCCCGCGTCGCTGCCCGGGGCCAGCGCGTTGCCCCAACGGCCCTTCTCCCGGCCCCAGTTCCACACCGTCAGACCGGTCACCGTGACCAGCGGGATGCCCAGCACGGCGAACTTCTTCATCAGGTCGGTCCAGCCCTTCGACAGGTACGCCGCGGCCCAGCCGAGCAGCATCACCAGCAGTTGGCCGGTCACCGCCCCGGCCAGCAGCAGGCCCGCGCCGAGCAGCAGCAGCGGCGCCGGCCTGCGGGCCCCGGCCGCCGCGGCGGGGGCGGGGGCGGGGGGCGCCGACGGGGCGTCAGGAGCGGCCTTCGGCTTGCCGAACAGCGCCGCCAGCAGGATCCGCCCCACCCCGGGGCGTTCGCGGGCGGGCTCCGGGGCGGGCTCGGGCGCCGCCTCCGGTTCGGGCACGGGCTCCGGGGCCGGTTCGGGCGCGGCCTCCGGTTCGGGTTCCGCCAGGCCGAAGTACTGCGCGGTCCACCCGGGCTGCCCGATCCCGAAGTCCGGGGCGCTCAGGTCCTCCGAGTACGCGAAGGCCCGGTCGACCTCGGACTGCGACGACTCCCTGCCGACCGGCCCGACCGGCCCGGCCGGCGTCCGCGGCTTGCCCAGCTCGACGGCCGCGGCCCGCGGCGGCTGCGCGGGCACCGGCGGGACCGGCGGTGCGGCGGGGGCCTCGGGGACGGCAGCCGGCGGCGGCTCCGCCGCCGGCCGGGGCAGGTACACGCTCCCCCCGCCGTCCGAACCGTCCGCCGCCCCGCCCTCGCGCCACCACGAGCCGTCCGCCATCGCCCCGCCACCCGCCCTCACGTCCACGTACCCGCCGCCCACCGAGACGGTACCCACCCCCGCCCGCCCGAAGCGAGCCCCGACCGGCTGCCGGAAGCAAGCCCCGACCGGCTGCCGTCCCCGGCCCCGCGGCGCCGGAGCGGCCGCGGATTCGTACGGAGTTCGTCCGCCGTTCTGGGCCCCGAGCGGGGGCGTTGACTAGTCTGGACCGGATGACCGCACCGCAGAGCGCGCCGCGTGCCACCCGCGCCGCCGCACCCCGCACCCTGGCCGAGGAACTCCGCGGTCGGGAGGACGGGGCCGTCGCCGCGCTGCTCCGGGCCCGCCCCGACCTGCTGAACCCGGTGCCGACCGACCTCACCCAGCTGTCCGCGCGGCTCTCCAGCCGGGCCTCGGTGCTGCGCGCCCTGGAACGGCTGGACCGGTTCACCCTGCAGGTCGCCGAGGCCCTCGCGGCCGCCCCCGAGGGCGCGTCCGAGGCCGCCGTGCGGAGCCTGCTGACCGGACCCGCCCGGGTCAAACCGCACCCCGGCGCCGAGCCCGTCGACCGGGCCGCCGTCACCGCCGCGCTGCCCGCCGCGCTGGCCCGGCTGCGCGAGCAGGCCCTGCTGTGGGGGCCGGACTCCGCGCTGCGCCTGGTCCTGGCCGTGCGCGAGGCGCTCGCCCCCAGCGCGCTCAACCCCGGCCGCACCGGCCTCGGCCCGGCCTTCGCCGACGCCACCGCCGGCATGTCGCCCGCCCGCCTCCAGCAGCTGCTGGCCGGCACCGGCCTGCCGCCCACCCCGGACCCGGTCACCGCCGTCGCCGCGCTCACCGCCCTGCTCGGCGACCGCAAGCGGCTGGGCGCGCTGCTCGAACAGGCCCCGCCCGCCGCCCTCGGCCTGCTGGAGCGGCTGGTCTGGGGCCCGCCCACCGGCACCGTCCCGGACGCCGCCCGGCAGGTCACCGCCGAGGACGCGCGCAGCCCCGTCGAGTGGCTGCTCGCCCGCGGCCTGCTGCTGCCCTCCAGCCCCGGCTCGGTCGTGCTGCCCCGCGAACTCGCCCTGCACCTGCGCGGCGGCCGCACCCACCGCGGCGTCGACCCGGCGCCGCCCGCCGTCGCCCCCGTCGTCGAGCGCGACCCGGTGGTCACCGACCGCACCGCGGCCGGGCAGGCCGGCACCGCCGTCCGCACGGTCGAGGAGCTGCTGGAGTCCTGGAGCCTCACCCCGCCGCCCACCCTGCGGGCCGGCGGCCTGGGCGTGCGCGACCTCAAGCGCGCCGCCGCCCTGCTGGAGGGCTCCGAGGCGGACGCCGCGTTCTGGATCGAACTCGCCCACACCGCAGGGCTGGTGGCCCCCGACGGCGAGGTCGACGAGGTCTGGGCGCCGACCCCCGCCTACGACGCCTGGCTGCAGCAGGACACCGCCGAACGCTGGAGCGTGCTGGCCCGCGCCTGGCTCGCCGCCACCCGGGTCGGCCGCCTCACCGGCACCCCCGACGGCAAGGGCCGCCCGCGCGCCGCGCTCGGCCCCGAACTCGACCGCACCCTCGCCCCGTCGGTGCGCCGCGCCGTCCTGACCCGGCTCGCCGAACTCCCGCCCGGCACCGCCGCGTCCGCCGACGCCCTGCTGCCCGCCCTGCGCTGGCACCGCCCGCTGCGCGGCGGCCCGGTCGGCGCCGACGGCCGCGACCTGCGCGACCAGCTCGCCGAGTGGACCCTGCACGAGGCCGAACTACTCGGCGCCACCGGCCGCGGCGCCCTGGCCGCCCCCGTCCGGGCCCTGCTCGACGGCGCCGACCCGGTGCCGGTCCTGGCGCCGCTGCTGCCCGAGCCGCTCGACCACGTCATCCTGCAGCCCGACCTGACCGCGATCGCCCCCGGCCCGCTGCTCACCCCGCTCGCCCAGGCCCTCGCGCTGGCCGCCGACATCGAGTCCAAGGGCGGCGCGACCGTCTACCGCTTCACCCCCGACTCGGTCCGCCGCGCCCTGGACGCCGGACGCACCGCCGCCGACCTGCAGGCGTTCCTGGCCCAGCACTCCCGCACGCCCGTCCCGCAGCCGCTCGCCTACCTGATCGACGACGTGGCCCGCCGGCACGGCATCCTGCGGGTCGGCGCCGCCTCCTCCTACCTGCGCTGCGACGACCCCCGGCTGCTCGACGAGGTCCTCGCCGACCGGCGCGCCGCCGAACTGCGCCTGCGGCTGCTCGCCCCCACCGTGCTGGCCGCCCAGGCCGGGCCCGAGACGCTGCTCGCCGTGCTGCGCACCATGGGCTACGCGCCCGCCGCGGAGTCCGCCGAGGGCGACGTCGTGATCACCCGCCCCGACAGCCGCCGCACCCCGCCGCGCACCCCGCCGCTGCCCGTCCCGGACGGCCCCGCCCGCCCCGACGACGCCCTGCTGGCCGCCGCCGTCCGCGCCATCCGGGCCGGCGACCGGGCCGCGACCGCCGTCCGCAAGGACACCGTGGCCGGGCCCGCGGCGAGCGCCGCCGTCCCCCGCACCGCCGCCGCCGACACCCTGGCCGCGCTGCAGACCGCCGTCCTGCTCGGCGAGCGGATGTGGATCGGCTACATCAACGCCGAGGGCCTCTCCTCCCAGCGCGTCATCGACCCGGTCAAGGTCGAGGGCGGCTTCGTCACCGCCTACGACCACCTCGCCGACGAGGTCCGCACCTTCGCCCTGCACCGCATCACCGGCGTCGCCGAGGTCGAGGAGTAGCGGCCGGGGCGCGCCCCCTCGCCCCGGCCCCGCCCCGGGCTACTTGCCGGCGTGCTGCTTCGCGTCCTCTTCGGCCTTCTGCTTCTTCGCCTCGTCCACGATCGCGTGCGGGTCCGGCATCTTCGGCTCGACGCCCGTCAGCAGGCCGGTGCCGGTGAAGGCGACGGTGCCGATCAGTCCGCCGGGCTGGCCGATGTCGGCGACCTGGTCGAGGGCCATGGCCTCGGTGTCGGCCGCGTGGGCGGGCGCCGCCCCGAGGGCGGTGGCGAGGGCCGCGCCGGAGAGCGCCAGGCCGGCCAGGAATCGGTTGGGCTTGATCATGCCCTGCCCAACGAGCGGGAGCGCCGCAGGTCACTGTCCCGCCCCGCGGGCCGCGGCCGCGGACCGCCCCGACCGGTCGGCGCGCCGATGCGGCACACTGGACGTTTGGCCCGCGGAAGGGGATGCACAGGCGTGGACGGACCGCTGATCGTGCAGAGCGACAAGACGCTGCTGTTGGAGATCGACCACCCGCGGGCGGCGGAGTGCCGGCGGGTGATCGCGCCGTTCGCCGAGCTGGAGCGGGCGCCGGAGCACGTGCACACGTACCGGGTGACGCCGCTGGGGCTGTGGAACGCGCGGGCGGCGGGGCACGACGCGGAGCAGGTGGTGGACGCGCTGGTGGAGTACTCGCGCTACCCGGTGCCGCACGCCCTGCTGGTGGACGTCGCGGACACCATGGCGCGCTACGGGCGCCTCCAGCTGCAGAAGCACCCGGTGCACGGGCTGGTGCTGACCACCACCGACCGGCCGGTGCTGGAGGAGGTGCTGCGCTCGAAGAAGATCGCCCCGCTGGTGGGGGCCCGGGTCGACCCGGACACCGTGCTGGTGCACCCCTCGGAGCGCGGCCAGATCAAGCAGGTGCTGCTGAAGCTGGGCTGGCCGGCCGAGGACCACGCCGGGTACGTGGACGGCGAGGCGCACCCGATCCACCTGGAGGAGGACGGCTGGCAGCTGCGCCCGTACCAGCGGCACGCGGTGGACGGCTTCTGGCACGGCGGCTCCGGCGTGGTGGTGCTGCCGTGCGGCGCGGGCAAGACGCTGGTGGGCGCGGCGGCGATGGCGGAGGCCAAGTCGACCACGCTGATCCTGGTGACCAACACCGTCTCGGCCCGGCAGTGGAAGCACGAGCTGGTCAAGCGCACCTCGCTGACCGAGGACGAGATCGGCGAGTACAGCGGCACCCGCAAGGAGATCCGCCCGGTCACCATCGCCACCTACCAGGTGATGACGACCAAGCGGAAGGGCGTGTACGCGCACCTGGAGCTGTTCGACGCCCGCAACTGGGGCCTGGTGGTGTACGACGAGGTGCACCTGCTGCCCGCGCCGGTGTTCAAGTTCACCGCGGACCTGCAGGCCCGCCGCCGGCTCGGCCTGACCGCGACGCTGGTGCGCGAGGACGGCCGGGAGGGCGACGTGTTCTCGCTGATCGGCCCGAAGCGGTTCGACGCCCCGTGGAAGGAGATCGAGGCGCAGGGCTACATCGCGCCCGCCGACTGCTGCGAGGTCCGGGTGACGCTGACCGACTCCGAGCGGCTGGCGTACGCGACGGCCGAGCCGGAGGAGAAGTACCGGTTCTGCTCGACCACGGCGACCAAGCGCCGGGTGGTGGAGCGGCTGGTGGAGAAGCACAAGGGCGACCAGACCCTGGTGATCGGCCAGTACATCGACCAGCTGGACGAGCTGGGCGAGGTGCTGGACGCCCCGGTGATCAAGGGCGAGACCTCGAACGCCCAGCGGGAGAAGCTGTTCGAGGCGTTCCGGTCGAAGGAGATCAGCGTGCTGGTGGTCTCGAAGGTGGCGAACTTCTCGATCGACCTGCCGGAGGCGACGGTGGCGATCCAGGTGTCGGGCACCTTCGGCTCCCGCCAGGAGGAGGCCCAGCGGCTGGGCCGGGTGCTGCGCCCGAAGGCGGACGGGCACGCGGCGCACTTCTACTCGGTGGTCGCCCGGGACACCGTCGACCAGGACTTCGCGGCGCACCGCCAGCGCTTCCTGGCCGAGCAGGGCTACGCGTACCGGATCGTCGACGCCGACGACCTGTAGCGGTCGGTCAGAGCTTGACGCCGTCGCGCCCGAGGAAGAGCACGCGCGCGGCGGTGTCGAGCACGATGCCGACGTTGCGGACGGCGTTGGCCACCGGGTGGCGGCGGCGCTGCTCGGCGCGGTGGGCGCCGTGCACGCCGTCGAACTGCGGGTTCACTCGTTCGGTCGTCATGTCTCCACGGTAGGTTCACAACCGGGGCGGGCACATCAGCCGAAAGACCCGAGCCCGCGGCGGCGCGCCTCGTCCTGCGGGTGTACGGCTCCCCTACCCCGGTACCGGGGATCCCCCGGAAAAAGGATTCGCACCCGGACGGCGCCGGGTCTAGGATCGTCCGTCTGCCCCTCCCGAACCGTGGTGCCAGCGTCGTCGGCAGCCGTGGGAGTGCCGGCCGTTCGGCAACCGGCCGGTGTCCTTCACCGTGAGCTCTCCGACGAGTCGGCCGCCGCCCTTCCACCGCCGCGGCCGGGAAGGTCCGCCGTGCACTCCCCCACCCCCACCGAAACCGCCGACGCCGCCACCGATCCGCTCGGCCGCGAACGCTCCCACCTCGCCGCCTCCCGGGCCGCGCTGACCGCGATGCGCGAGGACGTCGAGGCGCTCGACCTGCGCGACGTCACCGGCACCTGGGTCTCCGCCCAGGTGCTGCAGAAGCAGGTCGACGAGCGGATCAAGGCGCTCGCCGACCTCGCGCACACCCCGCTGTTCTTCGGCCGCCTCGACTACCTGCACGCGATCAGCGAGGCCGAGTCCGAGGGCAGCGGCGGCGAGCGCTTCTACATCGGCCGCCGCCACGTGCACGACGCGGGCGGCGACCCGATGGTGATCGACTGGCGCGCCCCGGTCTCCCAGCCGTTCTACCGGGCCAGCCGCACCGAGCCGATGGACGTCGCCAAGCGCCGCCGCTTCGGCTACACCGGCGGCGAGCTGACCGCCTACGAGGACGAGAACCTCTCCGACCCGGACGAGTCCGACAGCCGCTCCGCGCTGCTCGCCGCCGAGATCGAGAAGCCCCGCGTCGGCCCGATGCGCGACATCGTCGCCACCATCCAGCCCGAGCAGGACGAGATCGTCCGCGCCGACGTCACCGGCACCGTCTGCGTCCAGGGCGCCCCCGGCACCGGCAAGACCGCCGTCGGCCTGCACCGCGTCGCCTACCTGCTGTACGCGCACCGCGAGCGCCTGGCCCGCACCGGCACCCTGGTGGTCGGCCCGAACCGCTCCTTCCTGCAGTACATCGAGCAGGTGCTGCCCGCCCTCGGCGAGCTGGACGTCGCCCAGGCCACCGTGCAGGAGCTCGTCGGCCACGTCGAGGTCCGCGGCACCGACACCGCCGGTACCGCCCGGATCAAGGGCGACGCCCGGATGGCCGCCGTCCTGCGCAACGCCGTCCGGGCCGGGATCACCCTGCCCGCCGAGCCCTGCGTGGTCGTCCGCGGCTCCCGCCGCTGGCGCGTCCCCGCGTACGAACTCGAGGAGATCGTCCGCGAGTTGATGGGCCGCGAGATCCGCTACGGGGCCGCCCTGGAGGCCCTGCCGCAGCGGATCGCGCACGCCGTCCTGGTCAAGATGGAGCAGGGCGGCGAGGCCCCCGACGACCGGGTGCAGGACGCCGTCGCCCGCAACGCCGCGGTCAAGGCCACCGTCAAGGCGTGCTGGCCCGCCGTCGACCCGGTCAAGCTGGTGCACCGGCTGCTCAGCGACGCCGAGTTCCTCGCCACCGCCGCCGACGGCCTGCTCGACGCCGACGAACAGGCCGCCCTGCTCTGGGCCAAGCCCCCGCGCAGCGCCCGCACCGCCCCCTGGTCGGCCGCCGACGCCGTCCTGATCGACGAGGCCGCCGACCTGGTGCACCGCACCCCCTCGCTCGGCCACGTGGTCGTCGACGAGGCCCAGGACCTCTCCCCCATGCAGTACCGGGCCGTCGGCCGCCGCTGCACCACCGGCTCCGCGACCGTCCTCGGCGACCTCGCCCAGGGCACCACCCCGTGGGCCACCGGCAGTTGGCAGGAGGCCCTGCACCACCTCGGCAAGGACGGCGCCCACGTCGAGGAGCTCACCCAGGGCTTCCGCGTCCCCGGCGAGGTCATCGCCTACGCCTCCCGGCTGCTCCCCGCCATCGCCCCCGGCCTGGCCCCCGCCACCTCGATCCGCGACCTGCCCGGCTCACTCGCCCTCCGGCACGTCCCGGACGGCCTGGACGCCGCCGTGCTGGACGCCTGCCGCGAAGCGCTCGACCACGAGGGCTCGGTCGGCCTGATCGCCGCCGACGCCCGGATCCCGGCCCTCGCCGCCGCCCTCACCGCCGCCGGGCTCCCCTACCTCGACCCCGGCACCGAGACCACCGCCGACGCCCGCCTCACCCTCGTCCCGGCCTCCCTCGCCAAGGGCCTCGAGTACGACTACGTGGTCCTCGACGAACCCGCCGCGATCGTCACCGGCGAACCCGACCACCGCACCGGCCTGCGCCGCCTCTACGTCTCCCTGACCCGCGCGGTCTCCGGCCTGACGGTCCTCCACGCGGAGCCGCTGCCGGCAGAGCTGGACTGAGGCAGCACGCAAGCAGGGGCGCGGGGAACTGCGCGGCCGAGCGAGTACGCACAGCCGGATCGCCTAGCAGGACACGAACTTGCACTGTCCCGCGATCTTGCTGACGTGCGACTCCGCCGCGCGCAGTTCCCCGCGCCCCTGTCGGTGCGCGTCCGGTCAGCTCACGTACCGATGAGCTCGCGCCACTGCGTGACCTTCGCCGCGTCGACCGCACCCGCCCAGCCGCCCTCGCGGGCCGCGCCGCCGATGTGGAAGGCGTCGAAGCCCGCGGCGAGGAGGTCGGGGACGTGGTCGGCGCGCAGGCCGCCGCCGACCAGGATCTGCGGGCGGTAGCCGGGCTCGCCGGTCTTGGCGAGTTCGCCGAGCAGGACCTCGCGGCCGGCGTCGACGCCGGCGGCCGCGCCGGAGGTGAGGAAGGTGTCGAGGCCGGGCAGGTCGGCGACGGCGGCGCGGACCTCGGAGCGGTCGGCGCTGTGGTCGATGGCCCGGTGGAAGGTCCAGCGGCAACCGGCGACGGCTTCGGCGACGGCCCGGGTCGCGGCGAGGTCGACCGCGCCGTCGGGGGTGAGGAAGCCGAAGACGAACTCCTCGGCGCCTTCGGCCCGCAGCGCGGCGGTGCGGGCTAGCAGGTCGTCGAGGTCGCCGGGGGTGAAGCCCTCGCGGATGCGGAGCATGACCCGCAGCGGGAGGTCGACGGCGGCGCGGATCGCGGCGAAGTCCCTGGTCGCCGGGGTGAGCCCGTCGGCGGCCATGTCGGTGACCAGTTCGAGGCGGTCGGCGCCGCCCGACTCGGCGGCCCGGGCGTCCTGGGGGGTCAGCGCGATGACTTCGAACATTGGTCTAGACATATCGAATAGCCTGCCACATCGGCAGGCGGCGGGCGAGCCCCCGCCGCCGTTCGGCCCCGCTTCCCCCTCCGATCGTGCGCCGTTCGCGTCCCGTTCGCCCCCGCCAGGAGGCCCCCGCTAGGAGACCTCCGCCCGGCCGCGCGCGCCCTGACGGGTCGACAGCGCCTGTGCGGTCAGCAGCAGCCCGGTCGCGCCGGCCACCGCCAGCGGGGCCAGCCGCCACATCCCGCCGACCTGCTCCCACAGGCTGAACAGGCTGAACCAGAGGGTCAGCGGCAGGACGGCCAGGCCGATCGCCGCCGGGAGCAGCCGCTCGCGGGCGGCGCACAGGATCAGCAGCAGCGGGGCGAGCAGGAGCAGCAGCGGCATCCAGCCGTCCATCAGGTGCCAACTGTCGTAGCCGCCCTGGGCCTTGGTCACCAGCAGGCCGGTGCCCGCGCCGACGGCGACCAGCAGGCGGCTGGGCCGCTCCAGCAGGTCGGCGGGGGCGGCGAGGAGCAGGCCGCCCGCGGCGAGGTAGGGCAGCAGGGCGGTGGCGTCCAGGAGCAGCAGCCAGATGCCGCTCTGGGAGGGCCAGAAGCCGCCGGGGTCGGTGTGGACGGTCAGCAGGCCGACCCCGAGCCGGACGGCGGCGAGCAGCACGACCAGCCCGGCCAGGGCCCGGACCGCCCGCCAGGCGCCGAGGGCCGCGGCGAGGGCCAGCAGCGCGGGGACGACGGTCAGGCCCAGCAGGGCGAGGTTGTCGGGCAGTTGCTGCCAGCGGACGCCGAACCCGGACCGGGCCGCGTCGGCGACCCGCCAGAAGCGGGTGTCGCCGGGCAGCGCGACGAGTCCGAACAGGGTGCCGGCCAGCAGCGGGGCGGCGGCGGCCAGCAGGCGGCCGCCGAGCGCGGTGGAGGTGAGGCCGGTGCGCAGCCGCAGGCCGTAGGCGGCCAGGTCGAGCGCTTCGCGGGCGGTGGCCAGGCGGCCGGCTCCGGCGGTGGTGTCGGCGAACACCTCGGCGAGTTCGGCGCCCCGGTCGCGGCGGTAGCGGGCGGGGTAGAGCGCGAGGACGGTGCGCAGGGTGACGCCGGCGCGGTGGCCGCCGGGGGCGAGGGTGCTCATGCGGTGGCCCCCCGCGGCACGGCCCCCCGCGGCACGGCGGCGCCGCCGAGGCGGCGCTGGGCCTCGGCGGCGACGGAGCGGAGGCGTTCGGCCTCGGCGGCGAGCAGGCCGCGCCCGGCGTCGGTGAGCGCGTAGGTGCGGCGGGCCCGGCCGTCGACGATCTCCTCGGCGGCGACGGTGATCAGGCCCTGCTGGAGCAGCCGGTCGAGCGCGCCGTACAGGGTGCCGGTGCGCATCCGCACCCGCCCCCCGGAGATCGCGTCGATCTCCTGGATCAGCGCGTACCCGTGCCGGGGGGCGTCCGCGAGTGCGGTGAGCAGCAGCAGGGTGGGTTCCTGCATGGCGCGTTCTGTCATACGACTACATATATCGCTGACCGTCCTATCCGCGCCACCCTGTCCGCGCCACCCTGCCCGCTCCCCTCCTCACGGCCCGGTCAGCTCCGCCACCCGGCCGGGTCGTCCCGGCGCAGCGCGCCGAGCAGGCCGGCCAGCAGCGGCAGGCCCAGGGCGAGCAGCGCGATGGTCGCCCACGGCGCGTCGGCCAGGCTCACGGCGGGTCCGCCCGGCACCCCGGCGGCCCGGGAGCGCAGCAGGGCGAACGCCGGGACGAAGCCGCTGACGGTGCCGAGCAGGGCGCCGAGCAGGGCGATCAGTCCGGCCTGCAGTCCGGCGACGGTGCGCCGGGTGCGGGGGCGGGCGCCGATCGCGGAGAGCAGGGCGCGTTCGCGGCGGGCGTCGGCGGCGGCCAGCGCGGTGGAGACCACGGCCGCGCCGAGCACCACCAGGGCGGCGAAGCCGCTGAGCGCGATCCGGACGGTGCTGTCCTTCGGCTTGAAGCCGCGCTCCACCCCGAACTCGGCGCGCGGGGCGAGCCGGGCGACGGTGGCCGCGCCGCGCTGCTCGGCCCGCTTGTCGACCGGCGTGGCGGGCAGCCAGACCGCCCCGGCGGGCTGGACGGTCAGGCCCAGGGCGCGGATCGCGTCGGGAGCGACCACCATCGGCGCGTAGCGCTGTCCGGCCGGGCGCTCGACCAGCACCGCGTCGATCCGCTGCTCCCGCACCTGGCCGCCGACGCCCTGCATCGTCAGCACGGCCTGGCCGTCGTGCAGGTAGGCGGGGTCGGTGACCACGGCCTTCCCGGCGAGCAGCGCGTCGTCGGCGCGCTGGTCGCGCAGCGCCAGCAGGTTGTGCAGCACGGCGGCGTCGCCGACGACCAGGGGGCTGGTGGCGTCGCCCGTCCCGTAGCGGGCGGTCCCGCCCTTGGCGTACACCCGGCCCCAGCAGTTGTCGCAGAACACGTACGCGGCCTGGTAGAGGTCGGCGCGCTCGCCGAGGTCGGGCAGGTCCTGCGGCAGGGCGGCGCGCAGTTGCGGCATCGCCTTCTCGTTGCCGTTCAGGACCAGGCGGACGGCGCCGGCGGGCTGTTCCATCCGGTAGGCGGCCCGGTCCTGGACCTCGGCGCCGGACGCGTGCACGCCGACGGCGACCGCGCCGGCCACGGCGGCGAGCACGGCGGCCACGGCGGGCGCGGTGCGGGAGCGGTGCCGGGCGGCGTCGCGCAGGGCCAGCCGGGGGCCGACCGGCAGCCGGCCGGAGAGCCGGCCGAGCAGGGCGATCAGCAGCGGGGTGAACAGCAGCAGGCCGAGTTCGGCGAGGACCGCGCCGCCCAGCACGGACAGCGAGCGCGTGCTCAGCCCGGCCAGCACCGGCGGGCCCGCGACCTGGCCGGCCACCGCCCCGTACAGCGCCAGCGCGGCGCCGGCCAGCACGGCGGCCAGGCCCAGCAGCGGCGTCCAGCGGGAGGTGCGGCGCACCGGGTCGTGGTCGGTCAGTCCGGCCAGCACCTCGCGGCGGCCGGCCTGCAGGGCGGGCAGCAGGGCGGCCAGCAGGGCGGTGACGACGCCGACGGCGGCGATCAGCAGCAGTTCGGTCGGACGGAGCGTCAGCTGCCCGAACCGGCTGCCGCCCCACTCCTCCAGCCAGGGGCGCAGCACGGCCACCAGGGTGGCGCCGAGCACGCTGCCGGCCGCCGCGCCGACCGCGCCGAGCACCAGGCCGCCACCGAGCACCACGGCCCGCACGTGTCCGGGGCGGCCGCCGGCCGCGCCCAGCAGGGCGAGTTGGCGGCGGGCCCGCCGGGCGCCGACGGCGAACGCCGGTCCGGCCAGCAGGGCGACCTCCAGCAGCGCCATGGCGGCGGTGGTGGCGGCGGTCATCAGGGTGCGTTCGCGTTCGTCCGCGGCGCCGACGGCCTCCTGCCGCTCCAGCGCCTCGGCGGGCGGGTGGGCGGCGACCTGGCGGCTGGTCAGGGTGTAGCCGTGGGCGTTGAGTTGGCGCACCTGCTCCCAGCCGAGTCCGGCCCCGGCGGGCAGGGTGACCAGCCAGGCGGCCTTCCGGGTGGCGGCCTGCTCGGCGGACGGGGTCTGCGGGGCGAGCCCGGCGGCGACCTGCGCCTCGTCCAGTTGCCGGTACAACTCGCCGGGGCGGGCGACGAGTTCGGAGGCGTTCAGGTCGCCGGGGTGCTCGACGGTGCCGGTCAGGGTGAACGGGGTGGACTCCAGGCCGCGGACGGTGACGGTGTCGCCGATCCGCAGGCCGGTGGTGGCCAGGAAGGCCCGGGTGGCGGCGGCCTCGTGCGGGGCGGCCGGGGCCCGGCCGCCGACCAGGTCGATCCGGCCCTGCCAGAGCTGCCCGGTCAGGTCGGCCTCGAAGGTGTCGACGGGGGCCAGGCCGTCCTTGGTCTGCACGGCGGCGACCGGTCCGGTGCGGGCCGGGGTCAGGACGCTGCCGGGCGGCAGCAGCGCGCCGAGCAGGTCGGCGGGTTCGGTGCTCGCGGCGCGCTGCTGCTCGGGGCTCGGCGCGGTGTCGGGGCGCTGCGGCAGGGCGCGGACCCCGTCGGCGGGGAACACCGCCTGCTCGATCGCGCTGCCCGGGTCGTACGCGCCGACCAGGGCGTCGGCCCGGCCCATCAGCCGGTCGGAGCGTTCGGCGGCGGTGAGTTGGCCGCTGCGGTGCACCACGTCCACGCCGGTCGCGCCGAGCACCGGCAGCGCGATCATCGCGGCGACCAGGGCGCTGCGGCCCTTGGCCCGCCAGGCGTCGCGGCGCGCGATCCGCAGCACCGCCCGCAGGGCGCTCACCGGCGCACCGCCTCTTCGGTGATCCGGCCGTCGCGCAGGAAGACCACCCGGTCCGCCCAGGCCGCGTGGGTCGCGTCGTGGGTGACCATCATGACGGCGGCCCCGGCGTCGCAGCGGGCCCGCAGGACCTCCAGCACCGCGTCGCCGGTGGCCGAGTCCAGCGCGCCGGTCGGCTCGTCGGCCAGCACCAGCCGCCGGTCGCCGGAGAGCGCCCGGCCGATGGCGACCCGCTGCTGCTGGCCGCCGGACATGTCCTCCGGGAAGCGGTCGGCGAGTTCGCCGATGCCCAGTTCGGCGAGCACCTCGCGCGCCTCGGCGCGGGCGGTGCGGGCCGACACGCCCTCCAACTCCCGTGGCAGCGCGATGTTCTCCGCGGCCGTCAGGGACGGGATCAGGTTGTACGACTGGAACACGTAGCCCACCGAGCGGCGGCGCACGTCGGCCAGCTTCGCCCGGCTCAGCCCCTCCAGCGGTGCGCCCTCCACCAGCACGCGCCCGCTGGAGGGGCGGTCCAGGCCGCCGGCCAGCGCGAGCAGCGTGGACTTGCCGGAGCCGGACGGGCCCATCACGGCCAGGAACTCCCCGGCCCGCACCTCCAGGTCGATCGGGTGCAGCGCGTGCACCTCGGCCGCGCCCCGGCCGTGCACCCGGCCGACTCCCTCCAGGCGCAGGACGGCCTGCGCGTTCGATCCGGTCATGGCTCCCCCTCGGAACAGCGGAACGTCTTGCATACCGAGTATGTATAGCCGCCGGACGACGATGACTCAAGTCTGCGTCATAAGTCGGTGAACTACATATAGGCTGGATCACACCCGCCCACCGCAACCGAGGGAGCCCGAGGGAGCACAATGGCCGCCATGACCGCATCGCTGTCCGCGCGCTGGCACGACCTGCTCACCCGCTGCGGCGCCACCGCCGACCCCGAGCCCTACGCCCGCGACCTGCTCGCCCGCTGGGCCGAGCCGCAGCGCCGCTACCACACCACCGCCCACCTCGAAGCCGTCCTCGACCGGATCGACGAACTCGCCGCCCACGCCGACGACCCCGACGCCGTCCGGCTCGCCGCCTGGTTCCACGACGCCGTCTACCGCCCCGACCGCTCCGAGAACGAGGAGCGCAGCGCCGCCCTCGCCTGCCGCGCCCTGCGCGAGGCCGGCCTGCCCGAACCCCTGGTCCACGAGACCGACCGCCTGGTCCGGCTCACCACCGACCACCACCCCGCCCCCGGCGACCGCAACGGCGAGGTGCTCTGCGACGCCGACCTCGCCGTCCTCGGCGGGCCGCCCGAGCAGTACGCCGCCTACGCCGCCGCCGTCCGCGCCGAGTACTCCTTCGTCCCGCCGGACGCCTTCCGCGAGGGCCGCGCCGCCGTCCTGCGCCAGCTGCTCGCCCTGCCCGCCCTCTACCGCACCCCCGAGGCCCACGCCCGCTACGACGCCCGGGCCCGCACCAACATGCACGCCGAACTGGCCGCCCTGGAAGCCTGACCCCGGCCCCTCAGCCCTTCGACACCTTCCGCACCTTCGACACCTTCCGCACCCGGAGCCCCGCCGCCGTCAGCCGGGCCACCAGCTCCCTGCTGCCCACCGGCAGCGCGCCCAGCGCCACCGCCCGCTCGTACCAGGCCGCCGGGATGTCGAAGTGGTCCCGGTCGAAACCCTTCGCGGGCGCGCCCAACTCGGCGGCGAAGGCGTGCAGTTCGTCCAGCGACACGTCACTGACCAGGTGCGACCACCACTTGCCGTGCCCCGGCCAGTCCGGAGGGTCGATCAGGATCACGCGAGCCCGCCGACCGGCGCGACCACCACGCCGCGCTTGCCGCACACCCAGTGCGGATCGGGCCCGAGCTCCGGCTCGACCCCGAGCGCGTGCGGGTCGTCCTCCTGCTCCGCGCAGGCGATGCACAGCGGCCAGCGCCCGTACGACTCCAGCAGCGCGTCCTGCACGTCCTGCGCCACCAGCCCGAGCACGAACTCCCGCCCGTCCGGCCACTGTTCGAGCCACCAACGGCGGTGGGTGACGGCGTCCTCCACCAGCGAGACGATCGCCGCGTCGGCAACGTCCCGGGCGGTGAGGTCGGCGAGGATCAGCGCCCGCGCGCTGTGCAGGGCGGCTTCGATGTCGGAACTGGCCATCCGCCCATTGTCCCGCACTCCGCTACGGCAACGGGAAGCCCGTCGTGTCCAACGTGATCCCGAACGGCTCCGGCAGTTCGACGGGCTTCCCGAACGGCACCCGCACGCTCTGCCCGTACGCCCCGTCGGAGGGTTCGGAGTAGAGCGTCACCGTCGGCCCGGGCTGGTCGAAGCGGTCGATCAGCAGGTACAGCGGAACGGGCGCGTGCGCGTAGCCCCGGAGCTTCTTCGTCCGGTCCTGCCGGGCCGTGCTGCGCGAGGTGATCTCGACGGCCAGCAGAATGTCCGCCGCGTCGAACCGTCGGCCTCCCCTCTTCCTCATGACGCTGTTCGTCCTCGAGGCAGTCGGGCCCCAAGTCGCCGAAACCGTCCATGGCCCCAGCGTCCCACGGAGGAGTGACCGGGGCGAGAACGCCGCGAGGGCGGCCTCCCGAAGGAGGCCGCCCTCACGGACGAACGCGTTGGAGCGCCTGATCCCGAGGGGGATCAGAAGTCCATGTCACCGCCCGGCATGCCGCCGCCGGCGGCCGCGGCGGCCTTCTCCGGCTTGTCGGCGATGACGGCCTCGGTGGTGAGGAACAGCGCCGCGATGGAGGCGGCGTTCTGCAGGGCGGAGCGGGTGACCTTGGCCGGGTCGATGATGCCGGAGGCGACCAGGTCGACGTACTCGTTGGTCGCGGCGTTCAGGCCGTGGCCGGCGGGCAGGTTGCGGACCTTCTCGACCACGACGCCGCCCTCGAGGCCGGCGTTGGTCGCGATCTGCTTGATCGGGGCCTCCAGCGCCACGCGGACGATGTTGGCACCGGTGGCCTCGTCGCCCTCCAGCTCCAGCTTCTCGAACGCGACACCGGCCTGCAGCAGGGCGACGCCGCCACCGGCGACGATGCCCTCCTCGACGGCGGCCTTGGCGTTGCGCACCGCGTCCTCGATGCGGTGCTTGCGCTCCTTGAGCTCGACCTCGGTGGCCGCGCCGGCCTTGATGACGGCCACGCCGCCCGCGAGCTTCGCCAGGCGCTCCTGGAGCTTCTCGCGGTCGTAGTCCGAGTCGGAGTTCTCGATCTCGGCGCGGATCTGGTTGACCCGGCCGGCGACCTGGTCGCTGTCGCCGCCGCCGTCGACGATGGTGGTCTCGTCCTTGGTGATGACGACCTTGCGGGCGGTGCCCAGCAGGTCGACGCCGGCGTTCTCCAGCTTGAGGCCGACCTCCTCGGAGATCACGGTGCCGCCGGTCAGGATGGCGATGTCGCCGAGCATGGCCTTGCGGCGGTCGCCGAAGCCCGGGGCCTTGACGGCGACGGACTTGAAGGTGCCGCGGATCTTGTTCACGACCAGGGTCGACAGGGCCTCGCCCTCGACGTCCTCGGCGATGATGACGAGCGGCTTGCCGCTCTGCATGACCTTCTCCAGCAGCGGGAGGAGGTCCTTGACCGAGGAGATCTTGGAGTTGGCGATGAGGATGTACGGGTCCTCGAAGCTCGCCTCCATGCGCTCCAGGTCGGTGGCGAAGTAGGCGGAGATGTAGCCCTTGTCGAAGCGCATGCCCTCGGTGAGCTCGAGCTCCAGGCCGAAGGTGTTGCTCTCCTCGACGGTGATGACGCCTTCCTTGCCGACCTTGTCCATGGCCTCGGCGATGAGCTCGCCGATCTGGGTGTCGGCGGCCGAGATGGAGGCGGTGGAGGCGATCTGCTCCTTGGTCTCCACGTCCTTGGCCTGGGCCAGCAGCTGGTCGGAGACGGCGGCGACGGCCTTCTCGATGCCGCGCTTGAGGGCCATCGGGTTGGCGCCGGCGGCGACGTTGCGCAGACCCTCGCGGACGAGCGCCTGGGCGAGCACGGTGGCGGTGGTGGTGCCGTCACCCGCGACGTCGTCGGTCTTCTTGGCGACCTCCTTGACCAGCTCGGCGCCGATCTTCTCGTACGGGTCCTCGAGCTCGATCTCCTTGGCGATGGAGACACCGTCGTTGGTGATCGTGGGGGCGCCCCACTTCTTCTCCAGGACGACGTTGCGACCCTTGGGGCCGAGCGTGACCTTCACGGCGTCGGCAAGCTGGTTCATGCCACGCTCAAGGCCGCGGCGGGCTTCCTCGTCAAAGGCGATGATCTTGGCCATCAGAAGTGGTCCTCCGGGACACGGTCGACTGCTCGGACCAAGGGGTGCCCGCGACGGACGGCCCAGGAGAGCGGGGGTCCCTTCCCCTACCGCTTCCGGGGCCTCACCGGCCCGGTCCGTTTGTCACTCTCACACGGTGAGTGCTAACGCCAATGATTAGCACTCTGGGGTGGCGAGTGCAAGCCCATTGGGGCCCCGCCGACCGGCCGCCGGGCAACCCGCGGGCCGCCCGGAAAGCCCGCAGGCCCGCCCCGGACGCGTCGCGTCGGGGCGGGCCTGCGGGTTTCGGTGCGTGGCGGTCCGCCGGGGCCGTCAGGCGCCGGCGGCGCGGACCATGTCGGCCTGCGGACCCTTCTGACCCTGCGAGATCTCGAACTCGACCCGCTGGCCCTCTTCCAGGGTGCGGTAGCCGTCCATCTGGATCGCGCTGTAGTGGACGAACACGTCCGCTCCACCGTCGACCGCGATGAAGCCGTAGCCCTTCTCGGCGTTGAACCACTTGACGGTGCCCTGAGCCATTCCGAACTCCCCTTGTGCTGTGCTGGCCCTTCAGAGATCCGCAGGACGCGGACCCGGAGGTCTGGAAGACCGGCCTGGGGACTCCCCCCCGTACGGCGCAGCCTCTGTCGCGGCTGAATGTATCCGGATATGCGCCCTCTGCAACAGGCCCAATTTGCGGGGAACCCCGCCGCCCGGCGGGGGATATTTCGGAACGAAAGGCGCATCCGTCGACAATTGCCACGGGACATAACGGACGCGTCGCCGCAAAACGACGGAACAATTCTGACGGCGGCCTGACAGAACAGGCGGAAAGCTCCCCGGCGGACGTCTCAGCGCGCGGGACGGAAGCGAGGCGGAAGCGGGGGCGGAACGGGTTCTGCACGGGCGGAGCGCGGTGCGGAAAACGAGGATTGAACCGGGCCGTGGAGGGGAACGGACCTGACCGGAACTCTACTCCCCCGAACCGGTCGGAATTCCGGCGACCCGCCGCGCCGGAAAACCGCAGGTAACCGGGCCGCCGGGCCCCGGCGCGCAACGGGCCGCCGCCCGGTCCGGAAAAAGGAATTCCGGACCGAACGGCGGCCGCGGGAATGCGGGCGGTTCAGCAGCCGCCGGCCACCGCCGGAATGATCGACACCGAGGCGCCGTCCTTGATCTCGGTCTCCAGGCCCTCGGCGAAGCGCACGTCGTCGTCGTTCACGTACACGTTGACGAAGCGGCGCAGCTTGCCGGTGTCGTCCAGCAGGCGGGCGGCGATGCCGGCGTGGTTCGCCTCCAGGTCCGCGATGACGGCGGACAGGGTCGCGCCCTCGGCGGTCACCTCGGCGGCGCCGCCGGTGTAGGTGCGCAGGATGGTCGGGATGCGGACGGTGGCGCTCATGCGGTGCTCCTCGGGCGTGGGGCGGCGTGGGGGGGTGTCAGGCGGTGGCGAGGCCGGCGGCGCGGAAGGACTCCAGCGTCGGGCGGATCACGGCGGTCATGCCGGCGTCGGCGACCGCGTCGAGGGTCTTGAGGCCGTCGCCGGTGTTGATCGCGACGGTCTCCTTGGACGGGTCCAGCAGGCCGGTCTCGACCAGCTTCTTCAGCACGCCCACGGTGACGCCGCCCGCGGTCTCGGCGAAGATCCCCTCGGTGCGGGCGAGCAGCTTGATCGCCTCGACCACCTCGGCGTCGGTGACGTCCTCGACCGCGCCGCCGGTGCGGCGGGCGATGTCCAGCACGTACGGGCCGTCGGCCGGGTTGCCGATCGCCAGCGACTTGGCGATGGTGTCCGGCTTGACCGGCTTGATCACGTCGCGGCCGGCCTTGAAGGCGGCGGAGACCGGGGAGCAGCCCTCGGCCTGGGCGCCGAAGATCTTGTACGGCTTGTCCTCGACCAGGCCGAGCTTGATCAGCTCCTGCAGGCCCTTGTCGATCTTGGTGAGCTGGGAGCCGGAGGCGATCGGGATGACGAGCTGGTCGGGCAGCCGCCAGCCGAGCTGCTCGCAGATCTCGAACGCCAGGGTCTTGGAGCCCTCGCCGTAGTACGGGCGCAGGTTGACGTTCACGAAGCCCCAGCCCTCGCCGGCCGGGTCGCCGATCAGCTCGGAGCAGAAGCGGTTCACGTCGTCGTAGTTGCCGTCGATGCCGACCAGCTCGCCGCCGTACACGCCGGCCATCACGACCTTGCCCTGCTCCAGGTCGTGCGGGATGAACACGCAGGACTTGAAGCCGGCCCGGGCGGCCGCGGCGCCCACCGCGCCGGCCAGGTTGCCGGTGGAGGAGCAGGACAGCGTGGTGAAGTCGAAGGCCCGGGCGGCCTCGATCGCGCAGGCCACCACCCGGTCCTTGAAGGAGTGGGTCGGATTGCCCGAGTCGTCCTTGATGTGCAGCTGCGCGGTGAAGCCCAGCTCGCGGCCCAGGTTGTCGGCCTTGACCAGCGGGGTCCAGCCCGGGTTCAGGTTCGGCTTGCCGGCCACGTCTGCCGGGACGGGCAGCAGCGGGGCGTAGCGCCAGATCGACGCCGGGCCGGCCTCGATCCGCTTGCGCAGCTCCTCGGCGTCGTAGCCCGCGTAGTCGTAGGCGATCTCCAGCGGGCCGAAGCACTCCAGGCAGGCGAAGCTCGGGCCGAGCGGGAAGCGCGTTCCGCACTCCCGACAGGACAGCGCGGTCGCGGGACCGAGGTCGACGGCGGTGGGTGCGGCGGTGTCAACAGCCATGGTGGCGAGGCCCTTTCTCCTCATCTTCCCCGGAGCGCGGTCGCGTCCGGGACGGAATTGGCACCTGTCCCGCCGGGCCTGCTGGCCGCGCGGGAGGGTTGCCGGGACTTCAACGGGCCGTTCCCTCAGTCCCTCTGGATGAGCTCTGTGAAGTTGTGGTCGTACGCTGCGAGCGACCCCCGGGTGCGAAGGCACGATCGCAATACGAAGACTGTATCCGAAGGCCCGCGCGGACCCACCCCCGCGTCCGACACCCGAGACGAACCGACACAGGGAGCGAGACTTGCCGGAGCAGCCCGAGCCCGGGGTCCTGCCGGAGGTGGCCGACTGGCTGCGCCGCCGATCGTGGACGGCCGCCGACCGGCCGCTCGACCTGCTGCTGGCCGCCAAACGCGCCGCCGGGGCGGCCGGCACCGTCAGCGTGGTGCTGCCCGCGCTGGACGAGGAGCCCACCGTCGGCGAGATCGTCGCCGCGATCCGCACCGAGCTGGTCGAGCGCGTCCCGCTGGTCGACGAACTGGTGGTGGTCGACTCCGGCTCGCAGGACGGCACCGCCGCCGCCGCGGCCGCCGCCGGCGCCCGGGTGGTGCACCGCGACGCGATCCTGCCCCGGCTGCCCGCCGAACCCGGCAAGGGCGAGGTGCTGTGGCGCTCGCTGCTCGCCACCAGCGGCGCGATCGTCTGCTTCGTCGACGCCGACCTGCGCGAGTTCGACCCGGCCTTCGTCTCCGGCATCATCGGCCCGCTGCTCACCGACCCGGCCCTGCAGCTGGTCAAGGCCATGTACGACCGGCCCTTCGAAGCCGACGGCGCCGTCGTCCCGGCTGGCGGCGGCCGGGTCACCGAACTGGTCGCCCGCCCGCTGCTCAGCCTGCACTGGCCGCAGCTGGCCGGCTTCGTCCAGCCCCTCGGCGGCGAGTACGCGGCCCGCCGCAGCCTGCTGGAGCGGCTGCCCTTCCCGACCGGCTACGGCGTCGAACTCGGCCTGCTGGTCGACGCGTTGGAGCTGGCCGGGCTGGACGCGCTGGCCCAGGTCGACGTCGGCGTCCGGCACCACCGGCACCAGGACGGCCAGGCGCTGGGCCGGATGGCCGCCACCATCTACCGCACCGCCCTGGAACGCCTGGACCGCACCCACCGCCTCAAGGCCGACCCCGACCTGGTCCGGCCGCTGCTCACCCAGTACACCCGCACCGCCACGGGCTTCACCCCCCGCACGCACCCCGTCCCGGCCACCGAACGCCCCCCGATGGCCGCCGTCCCCGAGTACCGCGACCGCTGACCCCGGGAGTTCACCCGGCACGCACCGCGCCGAGTGGTTTGGTCCGGTGATCGCACGGCAAGGTTGGCTGTATGGCCGATCACGCGTCCGAACGCCCCCAGCAGTCCGGAGCCGCCCCGATCCTGGTGGCCTCCAACCGCGGCCCGGTGTCCTTCCGCACGGAGGACGACGGCTCACTGACCCTCCGCAGAGGCGGCGGCGGCCTGGTGTCCGGGCTCTCCGCGATCGACGACCCGAACGCGGTCTGGGTCTGCGCCGCCCTCTCCGACGCCGACCGCACCGCCGCCCGGCAGGCCCCCGACGGCCGCCTCGACCTGGCCGGCCACGACGTCGGCGGACAGGCCGTCCGGATGCTGGACATCGATCCGGAGACCTTCGCCCGCGCCTACAACGGCGTCGCCAACTCCACCCTCTGGTTCGTCCACCACCTGCTCTACCAGACGCCCGTGCAGCCCGCCTTCGGCGCCGACTTCCGCACCGAGTGGGCCGCCTACCGGGCGTACAACGCCGCCTTCGCCGAAGCCCTCGCCGCCGAGGCCGCCCCCGGCGCCGCCGTCCTGGTGCAGGACTACCACCTCTCGCTGGCCCCCGCCCTGCTCCGCGAACTCCGCCCCGACCTGCGGATCGGCCACTTCTCGCACACCCCCTGGGCCCCGCCGGACTACTACCGGCTGCTGCCCGACGACGTCGCCGCCGCCGTCCTCGAAGGCATCCTCGGCGCCGACCGCGCCGCCTTCCTCACCCGCCGCTGGGCCCTCGCCTTCGCCGACTGCTGCGAGGCCGTCCTCGGCGCGCAGGTCGACCGCTCCGAACTGACCGTCACCCACGGCGGCCGCACCACCCGGCTCGGCGTGCACGGCCTCGGCGCCGACGCCGAGTTCCTGCGCGAACGCGCCCACCGGCCCGACGTCGACGAACGCCTCGCCACCCTGCGCGAGGCCGTGGGCGAGCGCCGCACCATCGTCCGGGTCGACCGCACCGAACTCAGCAAGAACATCGTCCGCGGCCTGCTCGCCTACCGGCACCTGCTGCGCACCCGCCCCGAGTGGCTCGGCAACGTCGTCCACATCGCCTTCGCCTACCCCTCCCGCACCGACCTCGCCGAGTACCGCGACTACACCGCCGAGGTGCAGCGCCTCGCCGAGGAGATCAACACCGAGTTCGGCACCGCCGACTGGCAGCCGCTCATCCTGCACGTCAACGACGACTTCCCGCGCTCCCTCGCCGCGTACCGGCTCGCCGACGTCGCCCTGGTCAACCCGATCCGCGACGGCATGAACCTGGTCGCCAAGGAGGTCCCCGTCGTCTCCGACCACGGCTGCGCCCTCGTCCTGTCCCGCGAGGCCGGCGCGTACGCCGAACTCGCCGACGACGCGATCACCGTCAACCCCTACGACGTCATCGCCACCGCCGACGCCCTCGCCGAAGCCCTCACCATGCCCCCCGCCGAACGCACCGACCGCACCAAACGCCTCGCCGCCGCCGCCACCGCCCTCCCACCCCAGCAGTGGTTCCTGGACCAGCTCCACGCGCTCCAGTAGCCGCGTAAAGCGAAACCAGGGGCGCGGGAAGAACTGCCGGGCCAGACCCTGCGAAAGCAGGGGCGCGGGGAACTGCGCGGCCAACCGAGCACCCACAGCCAGATCGCCTCGCAGGACAGTGTGTTGCACTATCCCGCGACCGCACCGACGTGCGACTCCCTCCCCCAGCCCCAAGGGGGGCTGGGAGGTGCCCCCTTCGCGCAGTTCCCCGCGCCCCCGGTTTCGCACCATCCCGTCCGCGCCCGCGGCCTACCCCCGCAGCAGTTCCGTCAGCCCGTTCAGCAGGTCGACCACCCCCGCCGGCCCGGCGACCAGCAGGTCGGCGCGTTCGGCGAGGGCCGCGACCGGGGGTTCGCCGGTGACGGGGCCGCTGCAGACGAGCAGGCCGGGGTGGCCGGCTTCGCGGCGGCGGCCGATCTCCGCGTAGGCGGCGAGGTCGCCGAGGTCGTCGCCGGCGAAGAGGACCGGACCCGCGTCCCGTTCGGCGAGGAACTCATGCAGGGCGGCTCCCTTGTCGACCCCGGGCGGCCGCAGTTCGAGGACCATCCGGCCGGGTTCGACGACGAGTCCGTGCCGCCCGGCGAGTTCGTCGAGCGGCCCGCGCAGCCGTTCCAGCAGCGCGTCCGGTTCGGGGGCGCGCCGGGTGTGGACGGCCAGCGCGCGTTCCTTGTCCTCGACGAAGGTGCCCTCGGGCACGTCCAACCCGGCGAGCAGCGACGGCAGTTCGCCGCGGACGGCGGCCACCCCGGGCGGTGCCGGGGCGGCGGTGACGGCGTTGCTGCGGGCGTCCCAGCGCTCGGCGCCGTAGTGGCCGAGGACGGTGAGGTGTTCGAGGCCGGGGGCGGCGGTGAAGCCGCCGTACGCGGCGGCGGTCGCGGCGGGCCGTCCGGTGACCACGACGACCGCGCCGACCAGCGGGGCCAGCGCGCCGAGTGCGGGGACGACGCCGGGGTGGGCGCGGGCCCGGTCGGGGTCGGCGACGATCGGGGCGAGCGTGCCGTCGAAGTCGAGTCCCACGACGGCGGACTTCGGATCGGCGAGCAGGCCCGCCAGTCCGGTCCGACCTGCCTGGGTCGTGATCTGTTCAGCGATTCCCATGCCCCCGACGCTACCGGCCGCCGCCGGCCGCCGGGCGGCTATCGGGCCGGTGGTCACTGCCGGGCTTCGCGCCGCGCCTGCCGGATCCGGCGCAGCCGGTTGACCAGGACCGGGTCGTGGGCGAGTGCCTCGGCCCGGTCGAGCAGGGCGTTGAGCAGCTGGTGGTAGCGGGTGGCGGAGATGCCGAGCTCCTGCCGGATCGCCTGCTCCTTGGCGCCGGCGGTCCGCCACCCGCGGGCTTCCAGGGCGAGCACGGCCCGGTCGCGTTCGGTCAGTTCGGCCATGCGTCCAGGCTATGCCCCGCCCCCGTCACACCGTCCCCCGTCACACCGCCGCCGTCCCCCGTCGCACCGCCCCCGTCCCCGTCACCCCGTCCGGCGGGCCTTGGCGGCCTCGGCGAGGGCGGTGGACTGCAGGTCGGCGAGCACCTGGTCGCCGCCGCTCTTCACGGCCTTGCCCATCTGCTGCTTGATCATGCTGCTGACCTTGTCCCAGGAGGGGTCGCCGTAGGGGTAGAAGCTGGCGGTGGGCAGGTTCTGGAGGAACTGGGCGAGGTCCTGGTGGGAGGCGTTGGTCGACATGTCGTCGAGGGTGTCCTGGGTGACGGGGAGCATGTTGTACTCCTCGTCGAAGGCCAGGGTGTTCTGCTTGGCGAGGGTGAAGTTCAGGAACTTCTTGATCTCCGCCCGGTGGCCGTTGGCCTTGAAGGCCATCAGCCAGTCGGCGACGCCGAAGGCGACCTCCTTGACCTCCTTGCTCTTGCGCGGGATCGCGGCGGTGCCGTACTGGACGCCGGCCGCGGCGGCGGCCTTGATCAGTGCGGGGTGGCCGTTGAGCATGGCGACCTCGCCCTTGGTGAAGGCGGTGAAGGCGTCCTTGCGGTTGACCTGGCCGGGGTCGTCGTAGGTCAGGCCCCGGTCGACCAGGTTGGTGCGCAGCCACTTGAAGGTGTCCCGGTTGGGCTGGCTGTCGATGGTGTAGTTGCCGACGCTGTCGGAGAGTTCGCCGCCGCCGCTCATCGTCCAGATCATCGACTCGGCCTGGGCCTCCTCGGGGCCGAGCGGCAGCGCGTACGGAGTGACGCCCGGGACCTTGGACTTGATCAGGTCGGCGTCCTT
Organism: Kitasatospora sp. NRRL B-11411; assembly: GCF_000721345.1. Classification (NCBI taxonomy): domain Bacteria; kingdom Bacillati; phylum Actinomycetota; class Actinomycetes; order Kitasatosporales; family Streptomycetaceae; genus Kitasatospora; species Kitasatospora sp. NRRL B-11411. The sequence continues at coordinate 87,144 of NZ_JOGH01000006.1, forward strand.
GCGCAGGTCGTCCCAGGTGGCGGGCGGGGCGGTGATGCCGGCCTTGTCGAAGATCGCCTTGTTGTAGACGAACACCCGGCTGGAGGAAATGAACGGGATGCCGTACTGGCTGCCGAGCACCTGGCCGGCCTTGCTGAACGAGCCCAGCAGGTTGGCCTGGGCCTCCATGGAGAGCACGTCGCCGACGGGGTAGAGGCGGTCGGCGGCGACCTGGTCGGCGAAGCCGCCGGTCTGCACGACGTCGGGGGTCTTCCCCTTGGCGATCAGGTCGGCGACGTGCTTGTCGATGTCGTCCCAGGAGACCACGTCGACCTTCACCTTGATGCCGGGGTTGGCGGCCTCGAAGTCCCTGGCGACCTTGTTCCAGTAGATGCTGCTGCTGTTGGAGGCGTCGGTTCCGTAGTCGGCCGCGACCAGGTCGAGCGTCACCCCGCCTCCACCGGACAGGACGCCGCAGCCGGAGAGCAGCAGGCATCCGGCGAGGGGGAGAGGGATCAGCGCTGATCGCTTCAAGGGGGACCGCCTTCGGGAGGGTGACAGCCGCGACCCTGGCAGTTCCCGCTCACAGTGGTCCAGACCTGTAGGGGCGGAAGTTATCGAAGTGTCAGTTCCTGTTGCGCCCCGCGCAACGTGGACTGCACAACTGTCCGATATTCGGACGGCCGAGGGTCTCCACCGTGCCGCCGCCCCGCCGCTGCCCCGCCCCCGTTCCGTCGCCGTTCCGCCCCCGCTCCGGCCCGCTCAGGCGGTCAGGACGGTCACCCCGGCGTCGGTGAAGGCGGCGGCCAGCGCGTCCGGCACCTGGCTGTCGGTGACCAGGGTGTTGACCGCCTCCAGGCCGCAGATCCGGGCGAAGGCCCGGTGGCCCAGCTTGGAGGAGTCGGCGGCCACCACCACCCGCCGGGCCCGTTCGGCGAGCAGCCGGTTGATCGCCGCCTCGCCCTCGTGGTGGGCGGTCGCGCCGTGCTCGGTGTCGAGCCCGTCCACGCCCAGCACCGCGGTGTCCAGGGCGAGTTCGCCGAGCACCTGGGCCGCCAGCGGGCCGATCAGCTCGTACGACTGGGGGCGGGCGACACCGCCGGTGACCACGATCTTCACCTGCGGACGGACCGTCAGCTCGTTGGCGATGTTGAGCGCGTTGGTGACCACGGTGAGGCTCTGGCCGCTCTCCGGGTGCTCGGCCAGGTCGGGCCGGACGGCGAGCGCCCGGGCCACCTCGGTGGTGGTGGTGCCGCCGTTCAGGCCGACCACCTCGCCGGGGGCGATCAGGCCGGCCACCAGGGTGCCGATCCGCTGCTTGGCGTCGGCGTTGCGGGCGGTCTTGTAGCGCAGCGGCAGGTCGTAGGAGACGCTGTGCGCCACCGCGCCGCCGCGGGTGCGGGTGAGCATCTGCTGGCGGGCCAGCTGGTCGAGGTCGCGGCGGATGGTCGCGGCCGAGACGTCAAGCTCGCCGGCCGCCTCCTCGACGTCCAACCGGCCGTGCTCGGCCAGCAGTTCCAGCAGCGCGTTCCACCGCTCGTACCTGGACACCGTCCGCTCCTCCCGCGCCCCGCCCGGCGCGCCCCGCGCCCGGCGGGGACAGCTTCGCACACCCGGGCTCCGCTCCACTCATTGCGCAATCGTGCGCGAAACAGCTATAAATCAATCAGCTTTGCGCACTCGTTCCGCCCTCGGGCGGTTCCGGTCCGCATCGCGCCGTCCCCGGGGAAGCCGAAGGAGCCCGCACCCATGCCGCACACCAGCCTGACCGGCGAGGAGATCGCCACCCAGCCCGACGACTGGCGCACCGCCGCCGCCCTGGCGGCGAGCGGCCCGGCCGGCCTGCCGCGGCGCGGCGAGCGGGTGGCCGTGGTGGGCTGCGGCACCTCCTGGTTCATGGCCCAGGCGTACGCCGCACTGCGCGAGGCCGGCGGCCACGGCGAGACCGACGCCTTCGCCGCCTCCGAGTTCCCGCTCGCCCGCCGCTACGACCGGGTGCTGGCGATCACCCGCTCCGGCACCACCACCGAGGTGCTGCGGCTGCTGGCGGCCACCGACCTGCCGACCACCGCGCTCACCGCCTGCGTGGACCAGCCGGTGGCCGCCGCCGCCGACCACCTGGTCGACCTGGGCTTCGCCGACGAGCGCTCGGTGGTGCAGACCCGCTTCGCCACCACCGTGCTCGCCCTGCTCCGGGCCCACCTGGAGACCGAGGGCGCCCTCCCGGCCGGGGTGCGCACCGTCGCCGCGGCCGCCGCGGACGCCGAGCGGGCGGTGGCCTGGCAGGTGCCGGACGAGCTGGTGGCGCTGGAGCAGGTCTCCTTCCTCGGCGCGGGCTGGACCAACGGCCTGGCCCAGGAGGCCGGGCTGAAGATGCGCGAGGCGGCGCTGGCCTGGACCGAGGCGTACCCGGCGATGGAGTACCGGCACGGCCCGATCTCGATCACCGCCCCGGGCCGGGCCGCCTGGATGTTCGGCGAGCTGCCCGCGGGCCTGGCCGACGAAGTCGCCGCGGTCGGCGGCCGGCTGGTGGCCGACTCCGGCGCGGACGGCCTGGACCCGCTGGCCGACCTGGTCCGGGTGCACCGGCTGGCGGTCGCGCTGGCCGCGCACCGCGGCCTGAACCCGGACGAGCCGCGCAACCTGACCCGCTCGATCGTGCTCGGCTGAGCCCGGGCCGCCCGCACCCCCGGTAACGGCTTCGCCACCCAAACCGCCCAGGAGGCTGCAAAGAGCGATAAACCTCACCTCTCAGGACCAGACCAATCGAGCAACTGGACTAGACCTCTTAGACCCGGCCAAGGGAAACTGTCCCCCGTGAAGCACGTCATCGCACTCGATGTAGGCGGCACCGGCATGAAGGCCGCGCTGGTCGCCCAGGACGGCTCCGTGCTGTTCGAAGCACGCCGACCGACCGGGCGGGAGCACGGCCCCGACGCCGTCGTCGCCACCATCCTCGACTTCGCCGCCGACCTGGCGCAGGAGGGCCGCACCCGGTTCGGTGCCGCCCCCCTCGCGGCGGGCGTCGCCGTGCCGGGGACGATCGACGAGAAGAACGGGATCGCGGTCTTCTCCGCCAACCTCGGCTGGCGCGACCTGCCGATGCGCAAGCTGCTCGGCGAGCGCCTCGGCGGCATCCCGGTCGCCCTCGGCCACGACGTCCGCTCCGGCGGCCTCGCCGAGGGCCGGATCGGCGCCGGGCAGGGGGTCTCGCGCTTCCTGTTCATCGCGCTCGGCACCGGCATCGCCGGCGCCATCGGCATCGACGGCGCCATCGAGGCGGGTGCGCACGGTTACGGCGGCGAGATCGGCCACGTGGTGGTCCGCCCCGGCGGCCCGCAGTGCGGCTGCGGTGCCCGCGGCTGCCTGGAGACCCTGGCCTCGGCCTCCGCGGTCTCCCGGGCCTGGGCCGAGGCCAGCGGTGACCCCGAGGCCGACGCCGCCGCCTGCGCGAGCGCCGTCGACGCCGGCGACCCGAGGGCCCTCGCGGTCTGGCGGAACGCGGTGGACGCGCTCGCCGACGGCATCGTGCTGGCGCAGAGCCTGCTCGACCCGTCCACGGTGATCGTCGGCGGCGGGCTGGCCGAGGCCGGTGACACGCTCTTCACGCCGCTGCGCGCCGCGGTGACCGAGCGCCTGACCTTCCAGATGCCCCCGAAGGTCGTACCGGCCATGCTCAAAGACACCGCCGCGTCCCTGGGCGCAGGCTTGCTCGCCTGGGATCTGCTCTCCATGGAGGTGACCGCGTGACCGCGGACCGTACTGCACTGGCCGGAGCCCGACTGGTCCTGCCCGGCGGGGTGATCGACGCGGGCCGGGTCTCCGTCGAGGGCGCCCGCATCGCGGGCCTCGGCGGCGAGGTGGAACCGGGCGACCTCGACCTCACCGGGTACACCGTCGTCCCCGGCTTCGTCGACCTGCACGTGCACGGCGGCGGCGGCGCCTCGTACGCCTCCGGCATCGCCGAGGAGGCGCTCACCGCCGCCCGCACGCACCTGGAGCACGGCACCACCACGACGATGGCCTCCACCGTCACCGGCGAGATCGACGAGGTCTGCCGCCAGGCGGCGGTGCTCTCCGAGCTCGTCGAGGACGGCGTGCTGGCCGGCATCCACTTCGAGGGCCCGTTCATCTCGCACAACCGGTGCGGCGCCCACCGCCCCGACCTGCTGCGCGACCCGGACCCGGCGCTGGTGCGCAAGCTCGCCGACGCGGGCCGCGGCCACACGAAGATGTTCACCCTGGCCCCGGAGCTGCCCGGCGGCCTGGAGTCGGTGCGGATGCTGTCCGACCTCGGCATCATCGCCGCCGTCGGCCACACCGACTCCGACTACGAGGTCACCCTGCGGGCGATCGACGCCGGCGCCACCGTGGCCACCCACCTGTTCAACGCGATGCCGGGCATCCAGCACCGCGCCCCCGGTCCGATCGTCGCCCTGCTGGAGGACGAGCGGGTCACCGTCGAGCTGGTCAACGACGGCATCCACCTGCACCCCTCGGTGGTCGAACTCGCCTACGGCACGGCCGGCGCCGAGCGCGTCGCGCTGATCACCGACGCGATGGGCGCGGCCGGCATGGGCGACGGCCTGTACCCGCTCGGCCCGCTCCAGGTCCGGGTCGAGAACGGCGTGGCCCGCCTGGTCGAGGGCGGCTCCATCGCCGGCTCGACCCTCACCCTGGACGTCGCCTTCCGGCGCGCCGTCACCGTCCTCGGCCTGTCCCTGAACCAGGCCGTCACCTCGCTGTCCACCGTCCCCGCCCGCCTGCTGGGGCTGGGCGACACCATCGGCACCCTGGAGGCCGGAAAGAACGCCGACCTGGTCGTCCTCGACTCCGACAGCTACGAACTCGCCGCGGTGATGCGCCGCGGCGAGTGGATCGTCGGCGCGGACCGCTTCGCCCGGGCCGGCAATCCGGCCTGACCCGGCGCCGCCCCTCCGGGCGGTCCCGGTCCTCCCGCCACGGGGGTGAGCAGCGGAACCTGCGCCTCGCTACTCACCCCACCGGGAGCTCCCCCTTGCCGCTCGCCCGCACCTCCGACCTGCTCGCCGCCGCCGTCGCCGAACGCCGCGGCCTGCCCGCCTTCAACGTGATCACCCTGGAGCACGCCGAGGCCATCGCCGCCGGCGCCGAGGCCGCCGGCACGCCCGTGGTCCTCCAGCTCAGCCAGAACGCCGTCGCCTACCGCGGCGGCCGGCTGCTGCCGATCGCCCGCGCCTGCGCCGAGGTCGCCGCCGCCGCCCGCGTCCCGGTCTCGCTGCACCTCGACCACGTCGAGGACACCGACCTGCTGCGGGCCGCCCCCGGCGCCGGGTTCTCCTCGGTGATGTTCGACGCCTCCGCGCTCCCGCACGACGAGAACGTCAAGGCCACCGCCGAGGCCACCGCCTGGGCGCACCGCCACGGCCTGCACCTGGAGGCCGAACTCGGCCGGGTCGGCGGCAAGGACGGCGAGCCCCCGCTCGGCGCGCACGCCCCCGGCGCCCGCACCGACCCGGCCGAGGCCGCCCGCTACGTCGCCGACACCGCCGTCGACGCGCTGGCCGTCGCGGTCGGCTCCTCGCACGCGATGACCACCCGCACCGCCGCCCTGGACCACGCCCTGATCCGCGAGCTGGCCGCCGCCGTCCCCGTCCCGCTGGTCCTGCACGGCAGTTCCGGCGTCCCCGACGACGCCCTGGCCGCGGCGGTCGCCGCCGGCATGGTGAAGATCAACATCGGCACGGCGCTCAACCTCGCCTGCACCCCGGCCGTCCGCGCCCACCTGGCCGCCCACCCCGCCGCCACCGACCCGCGCGCCTACCTGACCGCGGCCCGGGACGCGATGACGGCCACCGTCGACCACCTGGCCCGGGTGGTGTCCGGCCGGGCCTGAGCCGGGGGCGCGGGGGGCACCGCCCGCCGCGCCCGCCGCCGCTACTTCGGGTAGTCGTTGACGCTCATCGGCGTCAGCGCGACCTGGTCCAGCAGCACCGGGTTGGACGCCCCGGCCGGGACGGTCACCGTGATGGTGTTCGGACCGGCCTGCAGCACCGGCCATATGTTGGTGCTGAACCAGGAGTACGCCGGGTCGGCGGCCGGGGTCTTGGAGTAGTTCTTGAAGGTCACGCCGCCCGGGTGCTCCTTGCCGTTGACGGTGACCTGGGTCGGCTGGTCGGCGCCGGTGTTGTTGAAGTGCAGCCAGAACTTGGCCTTGCCGTCGGCGTCGGCGTTGACCGTCCAGGTGAAGGACGAACCGGCCTGCAGCACCAGGTAGCTGCCGTCGGCGGAGATCGCGCCCTTGACGGTGCTGTCGGTGGTGGCGCCCTGGGCCTGCAGCTTGGACGCGTCGCTGACCGGCTGGCCCGCCGCGGTCGGGCTGGGCACGGCGCTGCTCGCGGCGGTGCTCGGGCTGTTCGAGGCGGTCGCGGCCGGGCTGTGCGCGGCCGGGGCGGTGGCGTCGGCCTTGGACTTGGACTTGCCGTCCGGGTCGCCGGTGGAGAGCGCGACGCCCGCACCGACGGCGACCGCGGCGACCACCGCGACGGCGCCGATGATCGCGGCCTTGCCGCGGCCCGCGGGCTTGTCCTCGCCGGGCCGCGGCCGGGAGCGCTCGGCGTACCGGGACTGCTGCGGGGGCAGCGCGGTGGTGGGTTCCTGGCCGTACCCGGCGGGGCCGGGCGGCGGCGGGGCCTGCGGGTGGACGGGCCGCTCGCCGTAGCTGGCGCGGCCGACCTCCATCGGGCGGCTGTAGCCGCTGCGGGGCCGTTCGGCGACGGGCTGCTCGCCCTCCGCCGGGCGGTACAGGTACGCGAAGGGGTCGTCCTGGCCGGCGCCTTCGGGCGCGGTGCCGTTGTCACCGGGCGTGGTCACGGTCGACTCCCCTGGAGCTGGATGGTCTCTGTACCCAGGGCACCCTACCTGGCCCGGGTGAGCAGGGGGTAAGCGGTTCAGACCGACCGGCACACGGAGGGCGGCGTCGCGTGCCGGTCGGTCTCAGCCCGCCCGGCGGTGCGAGCGCTCGCCGCGCGAGCCCCGGGCGGCGCCGCCGCGGGTGCGCTTCTCGTCGTACATCCGCTCGTCCGCGGAGTGCAGCACCTCGTCGATGCTCATGCCGCAGCCGGCCCAGCCGATGCCCAGGCTGACGCCGACCCGCACCGCCCGGTTGTCGATCCGCATCGGCGGCAGGATCGCCCCGCGCAGCCGCCCGGCCAGCTCCTTGGCCTCCTCGCGGCCGATGTTGTCGGCGAGGACGACGAACTCGTCGCCGCTCATCCGGGCCACCGTGTCGCCCTCCCGGACGACCTGCTGCAGGCGGCGGGCGATCTCGATCAGGACGGCGTCGCCGGTGTTGTGGCCGTGCCGGTCGTTGACCAGTTTGAAGCCGTCGAGGTCGCAGTAGAGGACGGCCAGGCCGCGCTCGCCGGCGGGGGCGCCGCCGCGGCGGTGGCCGTGCCACAGGTCGCCGGGCGGCTGCTCGGCGGGAACCACGGCGTGCACGTGGTGGGCGGGGGCGCCGTGGTGGGCGGGCGGGGCCGGGGGGTAGGCGGCGCGGCCGTGCTCCAGGGCCCCGTCGGGGGCCGCGTAGCCGTGCGCGGGGGCGGCGCTCTCCCCGGCGGCCGGACGGCCGTCCTGGGCGGCTTGGGAGGGCTCGTGGGGGGCGTCGGACGGGGGCGCCTGGCCGGGGATCGCGGCGGCGGGGGCGATCGGACAGAGCCGGCGGGCCAGCCGGGCCCGCAGCTCGGCGCCGTTGGGCAGGCCGGTGAGGGCGTCGTGGCTGGCCCGGTGGGCGAGCTGGAGCTCGTGGCGCTTGCGGTCCTCGATGTCCTCGACGTGGGTGAGCAGGAAGCTGGGGCCCTCGGCGGCGTCGGCGACCACCGAGTTGCGCAGGCAGACCCACTGGTAGCTGCCGTCCCGGCGGCCCAGCCGCAGCTCGGCCCGGCCGCCCTCGGCGCTGGTGCGCAGCAGCAGTTCGAGGTCGTCGGGGTGGACCAGGTCGACGAAGCGCTGCTGGCGCAGCGCGGCGCGGGGGCGGCCGAGCAGCCGGCACAGCGCGTCGTTGACCCGGCTGAGCTGGCCGGTGGCGTCGCCGTGCAGCTCGGTGATGGCCATCCCGCTGGGGGCGTACTCGAACGCCTGCCGGAAGGACTCCTCGCTGGCCCGCAGGGCCTGCTGCTCCTTCTCCAGCCGGGCCAGCGCGCGCTGCATCTCGGCGCGCAGCCGGGCGTTGCCGATGGCGATGGAGGCCTGCAGGGAGAACATCTCCAGGGCCTCGCGGGTCCAGGCGCCGGGGCGCTTGCCGCTGCGCGGGCGGTCCACCGAGAGGATGCCGAGCAGGTCGCCGCCGGCGCTGTACATCGGCGCGAGCAGGACGTCGGCGGGGTGCCAGTCGTTGCCGTAGACGGGCATCGGGCCGTCGCCGGTCCAGGTGGGGACGTCGGTGGCGATCGCCCAGCCGCGGTCGTGCGGCAGGAAGCGCAGGGTGCCCCAGTGGTCGGCGACCTGGAGCATCCGCTCCCAGGACTCGCGGGAGCCGACCTGGCCGAGCAGCACGGTGGGGCCGCCGAAGGCGCTCTCCTCGATCTCCCAGACGGCGGCGACCACCAGGTCGCCGTCGGGGCGCACCAGGCTGACCGCGGCGGCGTCGAACCCGAGTCCGTGGACGGCGCCCTCGACGACCGCCTGCAGGGTCCCCGCCAGGCTCCGGGCAGCGTTGAGGTCCGCCACGACCCGGTGCAAGGTGCGGAGGGTCGCCAGGCGGACGTAGGGCTCCGACTCGGCTTCCATGCGGGGGCTCCCCGGCTGCTTCGGATGGTTCGAAAGGTTGTCGTCCGATTGCCAGAAGAACTGAATCACAGGGAGCACTGCGATAGGCACGCTCGGTCAGCAATAGCCGGTGACTGTGACTCAAATCACATAATGATCAAGGACTCGGCGACCAAAGGCCGAGCGGACCTACGACCACGGCCCGATACCGGCCCGCCCGACCGGCGACTACCGTGCGGTACGTGTACAGCTCTCCGCAGTCCCCCGCCGCCCCCGCGGCCCCCGCCCCCGCGGCGGCGGCCGGTGCCACCCCCGAGGAGTTCCGGGCCGCCCTCGGCCAACTGGCCTCCGGCGTCTCGCTGCTGACCGTGCACGACCCCGAGGACGGCGAGGACGCGGGGATGACCGCGACCTCCCTGCTGTCGGTGTCGCTGGAGCCGCCGCTGGTGCTGGTCTCGGTCCGCACCGACTCGCGGATGGACGAACTGCTGGGCCGGGCCGAGACCTGGGCGGTGTCGCTGCTCGGCGAGGAGCACCGCACGCTCGCCTCCCGGTTCGCCATGAAGGGCCGGCTCAGCGACCGGCTGCTGTTCGCCGACGCCGCCTGGCACCGCGGCCCGCACGCCGGCGCCCCGCTGGTCGACGGCGCGCTGGCCACCGTGGAGTGCCGCACCGAGCAGCGGATCGAGGCCGGCGACCACACCCTGGTGCTCGGCCGGGTGCTCGCCGCCGAGGTGCCCGCCCCGGCCGGCCGGCCGCTGCTGTACCTGCGCGGCGGCTACCGGCAGCTCGGCTGACGGCCCGTCACTCCGGGCGGACCCGGCCCCGGCCCTGCTTGAGCCCGGAGCGGTGCCGCTTGTTCTCCAGCCGCCGCTCGACCATGCCGCGGCTGGGCTTGGTGGCCCGCCGGGCCTTCGGCGGCGGCGCGGTGGCCTCCCCCAGCAGCGCGGCCAGCCGGGCCGCGGCCACCTCCCGGTTGCGCCACTGCGAGCGGTGCTCGGAGGCCCGGACCACCAGCACCCCGTCCACCAGCCGGGAGGCCAGCCGCTCCAGGGCGCGCTCCTTCCACACCGGCGGCAGCGCCTCGGAGGCCGCCAGGTCCCACCGCAGCTCGACCTTCGAGTCCGAGGTGTTCACGTGCTGCCCGCCCGGGCCGGAGGAACGCGAGAAGCGCCAGACGAGCTCGGCGTCGGGCACGACCACCGAACCCCGTACGCGCACAGGCTCAGTCATGCGCCCATCATCCCGCCCGCCCCGGGGCCCCGTCACCTGGTTAACCGGGCACAATGGCGGGCGTGATCGAGCTCGGCTACTCGCTGTCCACCCGCCTCCCCGACCCCCCGCAGACCGACTACCGCACCGCGTCGGTCCGCTCGCTGCGGCACGACCTGTTCGCGGGCGACGTCTACCTGGAGGCGGACGAGGGCGCCGGGCTGGAGACCCGCTGGGGCTGGGTGCCGGTGCTGGACTTCGCCTGGGCGGTGTGCGACGTCGTCGAGCGGCTCGACGACGGCCCGCGCGGCAGCCGGGAGGCCCGGGTGCGCACCGAGGACCTGGACTTCACCCAGAACACCGAACTGCTGCGCTTCGCCCGCCGGTTCGGCTGGGTGGAGATCACCGCGACCTGGCGCCCCGACGACGAGCCGCTGGTGGTCCGGCACGCCGAACTGCGCCGCGAGGCCCGGGACTTCCTCCAGGACGTGCTGGCCGACCTGACCGAGCTGCACGAGGGACTCGCCGAGAACCCGAACGTCTGGACCGTGCAGGGCCGCTACCCGAGAATCTGATCGACGCCGGGCGTCCGCCGGACGGAGAAATCCGTCCGTCCACCGAGCAGTGGAACCAACGGCCGCCCGTCCCGCGTTCTCTGGGCAGAACCGACCGAAGGGACACCACAGACCATGCCCGTGAGCCTCACCAAGGGTGGCAACGTCTCGCTGACCAAGGAGGCCCCCGGCCTGACCGCGGTCGCCGTCGGCCTCGGCTGGGACGTGCGCACCACCACCGGCGCCGAGTTCGACCTGGACGCCAGCGCGATCGTGCTGAACGGCGAGGGCAAGGTCTACTCGGACCGGCACTTCGTCTTCTTCAACAACACCAGCACCCCGGACAGCAGCGTCGTGCACACCGGCGACAACCGCACCGGCGAGGGCGCGGGCGACGACGAGTCGATCAACGTCAACCTGGCCGCGCTGCCCGCCGACGTCACCAAGATCGTCTTCCCGGTGACGATCTACGACGGCCTCAACCGCGGCCAGAGCTTCGGCCAGGTCCGCAACGCCTACATCCGGGTGGTCAACCAGGCCGGCGGCGCCGAGATCGCCCGCTACGACCTCTCCGAGGACGCCGCCACCGAGACCGCGATGATCTTCGGCGAGCTGTACCGCAACGGCGACGAGTGGAAGTTCCGCGCCATCGGCCAGGGCTACGCCTCCGGCCTGGTCGGCATCGCCCAGGACTTCGGCGTCAACGTCTGACCCCGCACCACCACGCGAACGGCCCCCCGGGAAGCACCCGGGGGGCCGTTCGCACGTGCGGCGGCGCGGTCAGGAGCGGCCGGCCCGCAGCTCCGGCAGCTCCAGCAGCTCGGTCTCGTCGTGCGCGGTCAGGTCGACCACCTCGGACTCGGTGTCCGACTCGGCGTGCTGGTGGCTCGGCGGCTGCTCCACCGCCCGGTGCGGCGGCTGCGCGGCGTCCACCGGCGCGCCGGACGGCACCGCGTAGCGCTCGCTGTCGGCCAGCGCCTCGTCGCCCACCACGTCCGCCAGGTCGCCCACCGCGGGGGCCGGGGCGCCCGCCCGCAGCGCGGCCCGGGCCGCACCGGGGCGGCCGAAGAAGCTGAACGCGGTGGCCCGCGGCCGCTGCGGCGCCGGCACCGCCGGGCGCTCCTGCGCGGGCAGCGCCGGGCCGACCGGGCGCAGCGCCGCCGCCCCGGCCGCCGGCACCGGCTCCGGCACCTTCGGGCGCAGCTCGACCTGGGCCCGCTCGTCCACCTCGCGGCGCGCCTCGGCGACCGCCGCCTGCCGCTCCAGGTGCCGCAGCGCGGCCTGCGCGCGGACGTAGGAGGCGGGCGTGACGGGGTTCCTGGGGCGGGTGGCCTCCACGGCCCGGCGGGCCGCCTCGGCCTCCTTCAGGGCCTGCTCGGCGACCATCACGGCGCGCTCGCGCAGCAGCCGGGCGATCTCGGTCTCGGCCTTCGCCAGCCGGGACTTCTCCGCGGTCAGCCGCCGCCCGAACCGGGTGGCCCGCTCCTCGGCGACCTCGGCCGCGTACTCGGCCTCGGCGATCTGCTCCTCGTAGCGCTCCTCGGCCCGCATCCGGCGCACCACGGCCAGCTGGGCCGACGTCCGGGCAGCCCGGTCCCGCTGGCGCAGCACCAGCGCCAGGCCGACCACGGCGACCACCGCGGCGACGCCCACCGAGCGGGCCGCCACCTGGTCCGGACTGGCCACCAGCGCGGCCACCGCCGCGAGCACGAGCACACCGGAGGCGACCGGGGGCAGCAGCCGGCCGAGGACGGAGGAATGACGGTGGCGTCCGCGAGACATGGCTAGAAACTAGCGTGCGAATCGCGGCGCTGTCAGCCTCACCCCCCGTTCGGGCCTTGACAGTCCGCGAGAACCACGGACGGCGACGGCGCCGTGACGGTGCGTCAGCGCGGGGAGGCGGCCGTTCCGCGCGGGTGCTCGGGGTCGTCGTGGTCCTCGGGGAGCTTGCAGATGTGCTGCAGCCACAGCGCCACCGCGATCACCGCCGCGCCGGCCAGCACCGCGAACAGCGCGGTGGCCGCCTGCGTCCGGCGGGCCGCGACGTCCAGCGAGCCGAGCAGGAACACCCCGACGCCCGCGTAGATCCCGGTCACCACCGCGGACACCAGCGCGCTGGCCTGCCCCAGCACCAGCGCCCGGGCCGCGTGCAGCGGGTCGACGCCCTTGGCGCCGGGCTGCCGCTCGCGCACCGCCTTCAGCCGGGAGCGCAGCGACACCGCCGCGGCCAGCAGCACCACGGCGATCGCCGCCAGCACGTACGGCGCGTAGGCGGGCACCCCGGGCAGCGTGCCCAGCGAGTCCCACAGCCGGGCGCCGCCCCAGGACAGCAGCCCGGTGATCGCGGTGATGCCGAGCAGCAGGCGGAGACGGAGCGGCTTCACGCGGACGGGCTTCCTTCCAGTGGTACGACGGCGGGGTCACGACCAGGCCACCGTACCGGCCCGGTCGCACCCGCAGGGAGCTACGCCCGCGTGCGCCCGGAAGTTCCCGGGGCCCGCCCCGGCTACTCGGGCAGCCGCAGCTGCAGGTCCCCGCGCAGCCGCACGCCCTGCGCCTCGGCCCCGCCGAGGCCCGCCAGCAGCTCGGCGACCGGCCCGTGGCCCGGTACCTCGGCCGCCGGGTCGGCGTCCTGCCAGGGGGCCAGCACGAACGCCCGCTCGTGCGCCCGCGGGTGGGGCAGCGTCAGGTGCGGGTCGTCGCTGGTGACGCCCTCGTAGGCGAGCACGTCGACGTCCAGGGTGCGCGGCCCCCAGCGGACCTCGCGGACCCGGCCGAAGGCGTCCTCCACCGCGTTGGCCCGCTCCAGCAGGTCCTGCGGGGGCAGCGAGGTGCGCAGCACGGCGACGGCGTTGAAGTAGCTCGGCTGGTTCTCCGGGCCGCCGACGGCGTCGGTCTCGTACACCGCGGACAGCGCGGTCACCCGCACCCCGGGGGTGTCCTCCAGCGCGTCGACGGCGCCCTGCAGGGTCTCCAGGCGGTTGCCCAGGTTGCTGCCCAGGGCGACGGCGGCGGTGCGGGGGCTGTGCAGGGTGGACTCCACGCGGTCCACCTTGCCCTGCAGGTCGAACGTGGTCGGCGTGGCGGTCGGGTCGGTCGTGGCCAATGGAGTTCCCTCTGCTCGGGCTCCACCGGGCGCGGTCAGGCGCGGCTCCGGCGGATCGTGATGGTGACGTCGTCGAACGGGACGGTGATCGGGGCGTCCGGCTTGTGCACGGTGACCTCGACCTCCTCGACCACCTCGTGGCGCAGGCACTGGTCGGCGATCCGCTGGGCCAGCGTCTCGATCAGGTCGACCGGATCGCCCGCGATCACCGCGGTGGCCTCCTCCGCGATCACGCCGTAGTGGGCGGTGCGGGTCAGGTCGTCGCCCGCGGCGGCCGGCCGGGTGTCGAGGAACAGCGTCAGGTCGACCACGAAGGTCTGCCCCTCGATCCGCTCGCGCTCGAAGACGCCGTGGTGGCCGCGGGCACGGAGCCCGCGCAGGGTGACGCGGTCCAGCAAAAGAATCACTGCTCCCAGCTGACGGCCCCGCCCGGAGGCGGGGAACGGCGGGCACCGTCGCCCGCCGCCCCTCGAATCTACCTTCGAGCACCGACCGCCCGGGCCCGCCTCCCCGGCCGCCCACCCGATCGGACCGGCCGCCGCGGCCCTTGACGCGGCGCCGCTACTCGTCCTCGTCGTCCTCGTCGTCCCCACTGGTGAGGACCGGCGACCCGTGGTGCGACCACAGCTTCCAGCCCGCTGACGTCCGCCGGAACAGGTTCGTCGAGACCACCTTGCCGCCCACCAGCGGCCCCAGCTCGCCCTCCTCCTCCGGCTCGCCGCCGGACAGGATGTTCTCCGTGCAGGTGACCAGCGCCACATCGCCCTGCACGTCCACCTCGACGTCGGTCAGGAAGAACTGGATGTACTCGGTGTTCGCCATGATCAGCATGTAGGACCTGGTCACCTGGGCCCGGCCGATCAGCGCCGGCCAGCCCGGGTGGACGCAGAACACCCCGCCCTTGTCGTCCGCTTCGTCCGGCCCCAGCCAGATCTCCTCGACGGCCTCCAGGTCGCCGTTCTCCAGCGCCTCGTACAGCGCCTGGTTGACCGCCAGGACGGCTTCCTCGTCCGGCTCCAGCGCCGCCGCCCGGTCGTTGCCACCGCTCACTGCATCCGCCACGTCTACCCCCTCTGCGCCGCCTGCTCCCAGGCCGCGACGACTCTCACGGCGTCAGCCGTGCCGGACACGTCGTGCACCCGGACCGCCCAGGCGCCCGCCTTCGCCGACAGCACCGAGACCGCCGCCGTGGCGTCGTCCCGCTGCCGCGCCGGGCGCAGCTCCCCGGTTTCCGGGTCGGCCAGCAGCGTACCCAGGAAGCGCTTGCGCGAAGCCGCCACCAGCACCGGCCGTCCCAGCGCCGTCAGCGCGTCCAGCCGGCCCAGCAGCGCCCAGTTGTGCGCCCCGGTCTTGGCGAACCCCAGGCCGGGGTCCAGGATCAGCTGCTCCTGCTTGACGCCCGCGGCCAGCAACTCCTCGACCCGGACGGTCAGTTCCCGCACCACGTCCGCGACCACGTCGCCGTACACCGCGAGGGCGTCCATGTCCGCGGACTGGCCGCGCCAGTGCATCACCACGAACGGCGCGCCGGTGTCGGCGACCACGCCCGCCATCTCCGGGTCCGCGAGCCCGCCGGAGACGTCGTTGACCACCCGGGCGCCCGCCGCGACCGCCGCCGCCGCGACACTCGCCCGCATGGTGTCCACCGAGACCACCACCCCGGCCCGGGCCAGCTCGGTGACCACCGGGACCACCCGGCGCAACTCCTCCGCCTCGGTCACCCGCACCGCCCCCGGCCGGGTCGACTCACCGCCCACGTCCACCAGGTCCGCCCCGCGCGCCACCAGGTCCAGCCCGTGCGCGACCGCCTTCGCCGGGTCCAGCCACATCCCGCCGTCCGAGAAGGAGTCCGGCGTGACGTTGACCACCCCCATCACCGCACAGCGCTCGAGGACGGGCAGACCGGGGACGTTCTCGCTCATGCGTCCCATTATCGACGCACCCCCGAAAACCCCGCGAAACCAGGGGCACCGAGAGCCCTGCCGCGCCAGACCCCGCGAAAGCAGGGGCGCGGGAAGAACCGCCGCGCCAGACCCTGCGAAAGCAGGGGCGCGGGGAACTGCGCGGCCAACCGAGCACGCACAGCCAGATCGCCTCGCAGGACAATGCCTTGCACTATCCCGCGACCGCACCGACGTGCGACTCCCGCCGCGCGCAGTTCCCCGCGCCCCTGTCTGTCGCTTACGCAGCCTTGCCCAGCGGCGCCACAGGCTCCTGCATCAGGCCCTGGCGCTGCCGCTTGCGGCCGAACCGCGGCATGCCCAGGGTGATGAACGCCTCGGCCTGCATCGCGGCGAAGCCGATCCGCGGCAGGTCGCGGGTGTGCTGGTAGACCAGGAAGCGCGGCTCCCAGGTGGGCTGGAACTTCGCGTTGAACTTGTACAGCGACTCGATCTGGAACCAGCGCGACAGGAACACCAGCAGCCCGCGCCAGGCCCGCAGCACCGGCCCGGCCCCGATCCGCTCGCCGCGGGCCAGCGCCGAGCGGAACATCGCGAAGTTCAGCGAGACCCGGCGCACGCCCATCGCCCCGACCTCCTGGAGGGCGGCGACGATCAGCAGCTCGTTCAGGCCCGGGTCGGCCTCCCGGTCGCGGCGCATCAGCTCCAGCGAGATGCCGTCCTCGCCCCACGGGACGAAGTGCAGCACGGCCTTCAGGTCGTCGCCGGTGGCCGGCTGCCCCTCCTCGGGGGCCTTGTGCGCGGTGACGACCACGCAGTCGTCGTCCCCGGCGTCGCCGAACCGGCCGAGCGCCATGGAGAAGCCGCGCTCGGTGTCGGTGCCGCGCCAGCGGGCCGCCGCGTCGCCGATCTGCCGCTTCTCCTCCAGGGTGAGGTCGCCGACCCGGCGCACCTTGCAGGAGTAGCCGTTGCGCTCGATCCGCTTGACCATCTGCCGGACGTTGCGCATGGCGCGGCCGGAGAGCGAGAAGGCGGCGGTGTCGACGATCGCCTCGTCGCCGAGCTCGATCGCGTCCAGCCCGGCCTCCCGGGTCCACACCTCGCCGCCGACCTCGGAGCAGCCCATCACGGCCGGGGCCCAGGCGTGCTCGCGGGCGGTGGCCATGAAGACCTTGATCGCGCCGGGCCAGGCCTCGACGTCGCCGACCGGGTCGCCGGAGGCCAGCATCACGCCGGAGACCACCCGGTAGGAGATCGCGGCCTTGCCGGTGGGCGAGAACAGCACGCTCTTGTCGCGGCGCAGCGCGAAGTAGCCGAGCGAGTCGCGCCGGCCGTGCCGGGCCAGCAGCTCGCGCACCCGGACCTCGTCCTCGGGGGTGAGCTCGGGCTCGGGCTTCTCCGGGCGCAGCGCCAGGTACGCGGTGCTCAGCGCGGTGACCAGGCCGAGCGCGCCGAGCGAGTAGCCGACCAGGTCGCCGATCCGGTCGGAGGTGTAGTGGATCGGCCCCTCGAAGCCGAACAGGCCGTAGCCGACCTGCTCCAGGCGCTGGAACAGCGACGGGTCGCCGACCTCCGCCTTCCAGCGGACCGACACCACGACCAGGCCGAGGCCCACCGACACCGCGCCGAGCAGCACGAACGCGGCCACCGCCCGCCAGCGGGTGCGCGGGTCGGCCTTGGCGTAGAACTCGCGCCGGTGCACCAGCATCACGGCGAGCAGCGCCAGCGAGACCACGGCCTGCCCGAACTGGTGCCAGCGCAGCAGGTGCAGCGCCGCGCCGACCGGCAGCAGCACGCACACCGCCCGCCAGGCGCGCGCCTTGCGGCGGCGCAGCGCGTGCGCGAGCAGCACCAGCAGCATGCCGACCATCAGGGTGCCGGCGGCGGCCAGCGAGGTGGTGCCGCCGGGCAGCTGGCCGACCACGGTGTGGACCCGGGTGAGCCGCAGCCGGGGCGAGAGCGCGACGGCGATGTCGATCAGGCCGATCGCCAGGCAGGCGTACCCGACCGCGCCCGGCAGCCAGGCCCGCGGCACCGCGGCGGCCTGGCTGCGGAGCGCCTGCAGGCCCCGGTGTCGGGGCGCGTCGGAGGTCGTCTCAGCGGACACGGGAGCGCTCATGGGAACTCAGCCTAGAGGCACCGGGACGCTGCGCGCGCACTCCGGGAACAGGGGCGTGATGGACTTTCATGACTGTTCCTTTTTCTGGCAATCCGCACGTCAAGTGCGGTCCACGGGGCGTTCCGGTCCGCTCGCCGGGGGCCCGGATCGAACGGTTGCGCTCATCGGTCCGGGGGACACGACTCCCCGGCCTCGTCCGCACCCGTGCCCGCCCGACCGGCGGTTCGGCGCGTCCGGCATCCCGATGGACGCCGCGTTCCACTGCGACGGTTCCCCTTCCGGTACCGGGCTATTCGCACGGGTTTCCGACGCCCGGTCAGCGTACCCCCATTCGCTCCCGACGGACCGTCAGATGACGATGGCGGGGCGGGAGTCGAGGAGGGACCGGAAGGCATGGAGCTCACCAGCCGGACACTGGTGTACACGCTGGCCGCGGTGGCCGCCGCCGCCCTGCTCGGCACCCTGTGGCTGTGGCCCCGGCTGGCCCGGCAGCGCCCGCTCCCGGTGCTCGGACGGCTGGGCCTGCTGACGGTCACCCAACTGGCGGTGCTGGGCGTGCTGCTGCTGTCGGTCAACGACGCGTACGGCTTCTACAGCTCCTGGAACGACCTGCTGCGTCCCGGCGGCGCCCCGCTCGCCCTGGCCGCCGCCAAGGGTCCGGACGCCGCCCCGGCGGGCGGGCAGCTGGTGCGGCCCACCACCGAGGGCGGGCTGGAGGGCGTCAAGGACGTGCTGCCCGCCGGTCCCCCGGAGGAGGTCGGCCGGGTCGACTCGGTGCGGATCACCGGCCCCGCCTCCGGCCTGTCCGACCAGGTCTTCGTCTACCTGCCGCCGGAGTACTTCAACCCGCGCTACGCCCGCGAGCGCTTCCCGGTGCTGCTCGCCCTGGCCGGCTACCCCGGCCCGTCGCTGCACCTGGTCGAGGGGCTGCGGCTGCCGCAGACCGCCGCCGAGCTGCAGCGCACCGGGCAGCTGGCGCCGACCGTGATCGTGATGGCCCGCCCGACGGTGGCCCCGCCGCGCAACACCGAGTGCGTGGACGTCCCGGGCGGTCCCAAGGCGGAGACCTGGTTCGCCCAGGACGTCCCGGCGGCGGTGCGCTCCGCGTACCGGGTCGGCCGGTCGGCGGACTCCTGGGGCGTGTTCGGCTACTCCACCGGCGGGTCCTGCGCGCTGCGGCTGGCGATGCGCCACCCCGGCACGTTCCGGACCGCGGCCGGGATGCACGCCGACTACACGGTGCCCAACGACCGCTGGACGGACGGCGACCTGTTCCGCGGCGACAAGGACGCCGCCCAGCAGTCCGACCTGAACTGGCGGCTGAAGCACCTGCCCGCGCCGCGGGCCGACCTGCTGCTGGTCTCCACCCGGGCCGAGGACGACTACCCGGCCACCGAGCAGTTCCTGGCCGAGGCCCGGCAGGTGTCCGCGGCCCACCCCGAGCTGGAGGTCGACTCGATCGTCCTGCCCGACGGCGGCCACTCCTTCGAGAGCTGGCGCCGCGAGCTGCCCGCCACCCTGGAGTGGCTCGGCGACCACCTCGCCCCGCCGCCGGACCGCGAGCCGCGGCCCTGACGCGCAGGGGCGCCACCCGTGGCGGGTGGCGCCCCTGCGGCGGACTGACGGCGCGTCAGCGGCCGATGATGAGGCTCATCGCCTCGTTGCGGGTGGCCGGGTCGCGCAGCTGGCCGCGGACGGCGGAGGTGATGGTCTTGGCGCCGGGCTTGCGGATGCCGCGCATCGACATGCACATGTGCTCGCACTCGATCACCACGATGGCGCCGCGCGGCTCCAGGATCCGCATCAGCGCGTCGGCGACCTGGCTGGTCAGGCGCTCCTGCACCTGCGGCCGGCGGGCGTACACGTCGACCAGCCGGGCCAGCTTGGACAAGCCGGTGATCTTGCCGCTGGTGGACGGGATGTAGCCGACGTGCGCGACGCCGCGGAACGGCACCAGGTGGTGCTCGCAGGTGGAGAACACCTCGATGTCCTTGACCAGCACCATCTCGTCGTGGCCGAGGTCGAAGGTGGTGGTCAGCACGTCCTCCGGCTGCTGCCACAGCCCGGCGAATATCTCCCGGTAGGCGCGGGCCACCCGGGCCGGCGTCTCCAGCAGGCCCTCGCGGTCCGGGTCCTCCCCGACGGCGAGCAGCAGCTCGCGGACGGCGTTCTCGGCCCGCTTCTGGTCGAACTCGCGGACGGGGGTCTCACCGTCGAGCGTCACCGGATCGATCATGCGTGCCTCGCTGCTCGTCAGTCGGAAAAATCTCGGTAAAGAGGGTCGGTGCAGCACGAATGCCGCGCCTCCAGGGTACAAACCCCGGAAACGCGGCATCCATTCCGAACGGTTGTGCGGTCGGTCAGCTCTCGACCTGGCCGCCGTCGACCGGCGGGAGCTTCACGACGTCGACCGGGTCGCCCGCGGTCGGCGCGGCGCCGTTGGTCAGCGCCAGCTCCTTCGGCGACTGCACCGGCGGCCGGGTGGACGGGGTGCGGCGGGCCGACCCGGTCCAGGCCGGACGCGGGGGACGCTTGATCACCGGAGTGAAGATCTCGGCGATCTGCTCCTTGTTCAGCGTCTCCTTCTCCAGCAGTTCGAGGACCAGGTTGTCGAGCACGTCCCGGTTCTCGACCAGGATCTCCCAGGCGTCGTTGTGCGCCGTCTCGATCAGCTTCTTGACCTCCTCGTCCACCAGCCCGGCGACCTCTTCCGAGTAGTCGCGCTGGTGGCCCATCTCGCGGCCGAGGAACGGCTCGGAGTCGGAGGAGCCGAACTTGATCGCGCCGAGGCGCTCGCTCATGCCGTACTGGGTGACCATGGCCCGCGCGGTGGCGGTGGCCTTCTCGATGTCGTTCGAGGCGCCGGTGGTCGGGTCGTGGAAGACCAGCTCCTCCGCCGCCCGGCCGCCCAGCATGTAGGACAGCTGGTCGAGCATCTCGTTGCGGGTGGTCGAGTACTTGTCCTCGTCCGGCAGCACCATCGTGTAGCCCAGGGCGCGGCCCCGGGACAGGATGGTGATCTTGTGCACCGGGTCGGAGTAGTTGCAGGCCGCCGCGACCAGGGCGTGGCCGCCCTCGTGGTACGCGGTGATCTTCTTCTCCTTGTCGGACATGATCCGCGAGCGCTTCTGCGGACCGGCCACGACGCGGTCGATCGCCTCGTCCAGCATCTGGTTGTCGATCAGCTTCTTCTCGGAGCGCGCGGTGAGCAGCGCCGCCTCGTTCAGCACGTTCGACAGGTCGGCGCCGGTGAAGCCGGGGGTGCGCTTGGCGACGGCCGACAGGTCGACGTCCGGCGCGATCGGCTTGCCCTTCTGGTGCACCTTGAGGATGTCCAGCCGGCCCTGGAGGTCCGGACGGTCGACCGCGATCTGCCGGTCGAAGCGGCCGGGGCGCAGCAGCGCCGGGTCCAGGATGTCGGGGCGGTTGGTGGCGGCGATCAGGATGACGCCGCCCTTGACGTCGAAGCCGTCCATCTCGACCAGCAGCTGGTTGAGGGTCTGCTCGCGCTCGTCGTGGCCGCCGCCGAGGCCCGCACCGCGGTGCCGGCCGACGGCGTCGATCTCGTCGACGAAGATGATCGCCGGGGCGTTCGCCTTGGCCTGCTCGAACAGGTCGCGGACGCGGCTGGCGCCGACGCCGACGAACATCTCGACGAAGTCGGAGCCGGAGATCGAGTAGAACGGCACGCCCGCCTCGCCCGCGACGGCGCGGGCCAGCAGGGTCTTGCCGGTGCCGGGCGGGCCGTACAGCAGCACGCCCTTGGGGATCTTGGCGCCGACCGCCTGGAACTTGGCCGGCTCCTGCAGGAACTCCTTGATCTCGTGGAGCTCCTCGACCGCCTCGTCGGCGCCCGCGACGTCCGCGAAGGTGGTCTTCGGGGTGTCCTTGGTGAGCAGCTTGGCCTTGGACTTGCCGAACTGCATGACCCGGGAGCCGCCGCCCTGCATCTGGTTCATCAGGAACAGGAAGACCAGGACGATGATCACGATCGGGAGCATCGAGAAGAGCAGGCTGACGATCGTCGACTGCTTCTCGGGGCTGACCGTGTAACCGTCGGCGATCTGCCCGCCGGCGTACTTGTCCTGCAGGGTCTTGGCCAGGTCGGCGGCCTGCTGCTCGCCGGTGTAGGAGGCCTGGAAGCGGGTGCCGGACGGCGACTTGCCGTTCGAGCCGGCCTTCAGCTTCTGACCGTCCTGCAGCTGGATCTTGATGAGGTTCGAGTCACCGGTGGTGAGCTGCGCCGACTTCACCTGGTTGTTGTCGATGGCGCTGACGATCTGCCCGGTGTCCGCAGTCTTGTAGCCGCTCGAATCCGAGACGAGCTCCATCAACGCGAACACGGCGAGGGCGGCCAGCACGACCCACATGATCGGCGCACGGAAGTATCGCTTGACGTCCATCCATGCGGGGCGTCACCGCCCCGTCCCTCCTGCCAGTTCAACGGGCGCTGCTCGGCTGTGGGGCCTCGGCGCATCCGATATGTGCTCGTAAGACGAGCGTTTGATTGGACCGTACCGCAGCGACCCCCGGTCCCGGCGGGATCGCACCACGGTGCGGGCTATTTTCCTACCCCCGCACAACGGGTGGGAACGGGACACTGTTCCCACCCGTCGCCCGGACGGTTCAGCCGCCGTAGACGTGCGGCGCCAGCGTGCCGATGAACGGCAGGTTGCGCAGCTTCTCGGCGTAGTCCAGGCCGTAGCCGACCACGAACTCGTTGGGGATGTCGAAGCCGACGTACTCGACGTCGATCTCCACCTTGGCGGCGTCCGGCTTGCGCAGCAGGGTGCACACCTTGAGCGAGGCCGGGCCGCGCGAACCCAGGTTGCCGAGCAGCCAGGACAGCGTCAGACCGGAGTCGATGATGTCCTCGACGATCAGCACGTCCTTGCCGGCGATGTCGGTGTCCAGGTCCTTGAGGATCCGGACCACGCCGGAGGACTTGGTGCCCATCCCGTACGAGGAGACCGCCATCCAGTCCATGGTCACCTGGCTGTGCAGCGTCCGGGCCAGGTCGGCCATCACCATCACGGCGCCCTTGAGGACGCCGACCAGCAGCAGGTCCTTCCCCGCGTAGTCCTGATCGATCCGTGCGGCCAGCTCCGCCAGCTTGGCGTCGATCTCGTCCTTGCTGATGAGCACCTTCGCGAGGTCTGCGCCCATGTCGTTCTGGTCCACCGGGGATACGTCCTCAAACGTTCGGGGTCTGGGTTCGGCGGCGGTAGTACGACTGGTTCGTGCTCAGCCGCCCTGCCTCCGAAACACCAGCGTGCCACACCGGCGCACGGCTTCGACGCCCCCGGGTAGGTGCAGCGGGCCCTGGCCGCGCCAGCCGGTGACCAGCAGGTCCACCGTCTCCAGGTGGCGGGCGAACAGGTCGCCGGCCGGGCAGCCCGCGCGCAGCGCGGCCCGGCGCAGCACCCGGCGGCGCACGGCGGGGGGCAGTTCGGCGAGCTTGCCCACGTCCAGGGCGCCGTCCGGGGAGCGCAGGTCGCGCTCGGCCAGGGCGGCCCACTGGTCGAGGGCGTCGGCGTCGTCGCGGAACAGCCGGGCGGTGCGGGCCAGTGCCTCCACCACGCCGCCGCCCAGGTGCTTCTCCAGCACCGGCAGCACCTCGTGCCGGACCCGGGAGCGGGTGTAGGCCGGGTCGGCGTTGTGCGGGTCGTCCCAGACCGGGATGGACTGCGCGGCGCAGGCCTGCCGGGTGGCGGCCCGGTCCAGCTCCAGCAGCGGGCGGCGGTAGCGGCCCTTCTGGGCGGGCATCCCGGCCAGCGAGCGGGCCCCGGAGCCGCGGGCCAGGCCCAGCAGCACGGTCTCCGCCTGGTCGTCGCGGGTGTGGCCGAGCAGCACGGCGAGCGCGCCGTGGCGCTCGGCGGCCAGGTCGAGCGCGGCGTAGCGGGCGTCCCGGGCGGCGTTCTCCGGGCCGCCCCCGCGGCCCACCCGGACGGCGACCGCCTCCACCGGGTCCAGGCCGAGTTCGCGCAGCCGGACGGCGACCTGCTCGGCGCGCTCGGCCGAGCCGTCCTGCAGGCCGTGGTCGACGGTCACCGCGCCGACCCGCAGGCCGAGCTTGGGGGCCTCGAAGGCGGTGGCGGTGGCCAGCGCCATCGAGTCGGCGCCGCCGGAGACCGCCACCAGCACCAGCGGGGAGCCGGGCGCGGCGGGCGTGCGGGGCAGGCCGGAGGGGTGCCGGCGGGCGTTGCCGATCAGCGTGCCGGGCACCGTCGCGGTGCCGGCCAGCGCGGGCACCGGCACCGGCGCGGGCGTCCGCGGGCGGTCCTGCCCGCCGGGGACGACACCCGCCTCCGCGGCGAGTTCGGCGAGGGTACGGCGGACGGCGAGGCGTATCGCCGCGACAGCGGGGTGTGGGCCCATGGTTGGCACTCCTTGGCGGAGGGGGGGTTCGTCGGCACCGGTCAGCTCTCGGTCACCAGGCGCTCACAGATGGTCGCAGAATCCGGCCACCGCCCACGCCACCCGCGCCAACGGCGGATCCACCGTCCCACGTACGGGTGAATGGAGAAACGTTACGGCTGCCTCCAGGTGTACGACTCACCCGGTCGACGGGCCGGTCGGGACCGGACGCGCGCCCGTCCGGGAACCGCGCTCAACCGATCACCCGGGCCACCCAGGAGGCCGGGTCGTGGACCTCCTCCTTGGTCGGCAGCGTGTTCGGCGAGGTCCACACCCGGTTGAAGCCGTCCATCCCGACCCGTTCCACCACGCCGCGGACGAACACCGCGCCGTCCTGGTACTGCCGCAGTTTGGCGTCCATCCCGAGCAGCCGGCGCAGCGCCAGGTCGAGGCGGCCGCTGCCGCGGTCGCGGCGGCGCTGGAACTTCTCCCGGATCTCCGCCACCGAGGGCACCACCGCCGGCCCCACCCCGTCCATCACCACGTCCGCGTGGCCCTCCAGCAGCGACATCACCGCCGTCAGCCGGGCCAGGATCTCCCGCTGCGCGGGCGTCTGCACCAGGTCGGTCACGCTGGGCACGCCGCCCTCCCGCCGGGCGCCGCCCAGGCCCGGGACCGGCAGGCCGCCGAGCGCCTCGCGCAGCCGCTCCAGGAAGGCCGCCGGGTCGACGTCGGTCTGCGCCAGGAAGTCCTGCACCTCGGACTGGATGTGGTCGCGCAGCCAGGGCACCGCGCTGAACTGGGTCCGGTGGGTCTCCTCGTGCAGGCACACCCAGAGCCGGAAGTCGTGCGGGGCGACGTCGAGTTCGCGCTCCACCTGGACGATGTTCGGCGCCACCAGCAGCAGCCGCCCGGGCGGGACGGGCAGGCCGCGCCGCGGCTGGTCGAACAGGCCCTCCGGGGTGTCCGGGGCGCTCGGCAGCTCGGCCGGGGCGAAGGTCTCGTACTGGCCGAGCACCTTCGCCGACAGGAAGGCCAGCACCACGCCGACCTCCACCCCGGTGGCCTTCGCGCCCGCCGCGCCGGCCGCCGCGCCGAACCCGCCGCCCTCCCGGCGGGCCGCCAGCTTCTCGGTCAGCGGCCGCACCACCGTCCGGAAGCCCGCCACGTTGGCCCGCACCCAGCCCGGCCGGTCCACCACCAGCACCGGGGTGCCCGCCGCCGAGGCCGACCCCATGCCGGTGTACTCGCGCACGTGCCGCTCGGCCTCCGCGGCGTGCCGGCGCAGCTCGGCGACGGCGGCCCGGGCCTCGTCCCGACCGATCCGCGGCCCCGGCCGGGCGAGCCGCACCGCGGTCGCCACCGCGAGGTTCCAGTCGATCATCTCCGCACCGCCGCTCGCGCTCGTCATGCCCTCACCGTACGTGCTCGCCCCCGCCCGGGGGAGGGACGCACCAGCCCGGACCGCGAGGTGACGCACCGTCAGCGGGCTTCCGGGAGAAGCTCGCTGCGGCCGGCCGAGCCGGGTCAGCAGCCGCAGGCGGCGATCCGGGCGACGATCCGGTCCACGGCGGCGCGGGCGGCGGCCGGGTCGGCGTCGGTGCGGGTCATCAGGGCGAAGGCCAGCACCCGGCCGTCGGCGTCGACCACGGTGCCGGCCAGGGTGTTGACGCCCTGGAGGGTGCCGGTCTTGGCCCGGACGATGCCGGCGGCCTCCCCGGCGCCGGACTTCGCACCGAAACGGTTCACCAGGGTGCCGGAGAAACCGGCCACCGGGAGGCCGGTGATCACCGGGCGCAGCTCCGGGTGGGCGGGGGCGGCGGCCACGGCGAGCAGCTTCACCAGGGTGATCGGCGGGATCAGGTTGGCCTTGGCCAGGCCGCTGCCGTCGGTGAGCAGCACGCCGTCCAGCGGCACCCCGAGCCCGGCCAGCTCGTCGGTGACCGCCTTCGCCGCGCCCTCGAAGCTGGCGGGCTGCTTCGCGGCGACCGCGGCCTGCCGGGCGACCGCCTCGGCCAGCGTGTTGTCGGAGGTGGTGAGCATCCGTTCGACCAGCCGGCCGATCGTCGGCGACTCCACCCGGGCCAGTTCGGCCGCCCCGGCGGGCGCGGCGGCCGCGGCGGGCTTGCCCTGCACGGTGACGCCCTCGGCCCTGAGGAAGCCGGCGAAGGAGTCGGCGGCCTGCCCGGCCGGGTCGAACACCCGGGCCGGGGCCTCGTCGGGCGAGCGCGGGTCGATCCGGCCCTCGTCGACCATCAGCGGGGTGACCGCGGCGATGTTCATCGCGTCGTGGTCCCGGTGCAGCAGCGGGCCGGTGTACAGCGAGGTGTCGTACGAGAGCTTGACCCCGGTGGTGCCGGCGGCCTTCAGCGCGGTGGCGGTGCGGTGGGCCAGGTCGGCCATCGAGGCGGGGGCGCTGTCCTGGTCGACCGGCAGGCCGCCGATCCGGACCTGGTCGGCGGGCAGCGCGGTCAGGGTGGGGTCGCCGCCGCCGACCAGGGTGATCTCGCCGGGGGCGGCGCCGACCACGGTGGTGGCGATCCGGTGCCCGGCGGGCAGCAGGGCGAGCGCGGCGACCGCGGTGGCGAGCTTGGTGGTGGAGGCGGGGGTGGCCGGGGTGCTCTCCTGGGCGCCGAACAGGAACTCGCCGGTGGCGGCGTCGGCGACCGCGAAGTTCAGGGTGCCCAGCGCCCTGTCCTGGACGGTGCCGCCGAGCGCGGTGCGCAGCCCGCCGCCGGTCGGCGCCTTGCTGTCGGCGGCGTCGCCCTCGGCCAGCACCGGGCCCTTGAGCGGGACGGCCCGGTGCCGGTCGTCGCGGCGCTGCTTGCCGCCGCCCTTGCCGTCGCTCCGGCCGCCGTCCCTGTCGTCCCCGCGGCCGTCGTCCTGCCGGTCGCCGCCCCGGTCGCCGTCCTGGCCGCCCTCGTCGGCGTGCCGGCCGTGTCCGGCGCCCGGCGTGGGCTGGGCGAGGGCCGGTTCCGCGGTGAGCGCCCCGGCCGCCAGCACCACCCCCAGCGCGGCCGCGAGGGCGGCTCTGCGCCCGCGTCCCACCCCTGTCCCTGATCTCACCGACCGGCCCCTTTCCTGAGCACACCCCGCCGTAGGAGACACTTGGATTCTGTCAGTACCGACCGTTGGAGGAACCGTTGGAGTTCGACGTCCTGATCGAGATCCCGAAGGGCTCGCGCAACAAGTACGAGGTCGACCATGAGACCGGTCGGCTCCGTCTGGACCGCATGCTCTTCACCTCGACCCGCTACCCGGCCGACTACGGCTACGTCGAAGGCACCCTCGCGGACGACGGCGACCCGCTGGACGCGCTGGTCATCCTGGAGGAGCCGACCTTCCCGGGCTGCCTGATCAAGTGCCGCGCCATCGGGATGTTCCACATGACCGACGAGGCCGGCGGCGACGACAAGCTGCTGTGCGTCCCGGCGACCGACCCGCGCTGGTCGCACCTGCAGGACCTGCAGGACGTGTCGGAGTTCGACCGCCTGGAGATCCAGCACTTCTTCGAGGTCTACAAGGACCTGGAGCCCGGCAAGTCCGTCCAGGGCGCCGACTGGGTCGGCCGCGCCGAGGCCGAGGCCGAGATCACGGCCTCGATCAAGCGCCTGGAGGAGCAGGGCGGCCACTGAGCCGTGACACCCCCAGGGGTGGCCCGCACCGCGCGTGCAGGGGCGGGAGTCCGGAGTCCCGGGCTCCCGCCCCTGCTGCTTGCGCCCTGCTGCGCGTACGCGCGGCGGCGGCTCAGGCGCCGTCGTTGTCGTCGAGCCGGAAGCCGACCTTGAGGCCGACCTGGTAGTGCTCGACCTCGCCGTCCTTGAGGTGGCCGCGGACCTGGACCACCTCGAACCAGTCCAGGTTGCGCAGCGTCCGGTTCGCCCGGGCCAGGCCGTTGCGGATGGCGGCGTCCACGCCCTCGTGCGAGGAGCCGACGATCTCGGTGACCCGGTAGGTGTGGTCGGTCATGGCGGTCTCTCCCTGTGCGGCGACGGGTGGCTCCCCCCGCCGTCCACCGTGCACCGAAGCGCCGCCCCGGGCATCCCGGCGTCCGCCGACGGGGCGCCCGGGGCGCGGGCTCAGAACGCCGCGCGGACCTCGCCGACCACGTTCCCGCCGCCGTGCAGCGGGGCGGCGGCGATCCGCTCCAGCACCGGGTCCTGGACGCCCAGTCGGCGCAGCGCGGCGGCCAGCACCGGGCCGCGGGCGCGCTCCGCGCCGTCCTCGATCTTGAAGGCGAGCGCCCGGCCGTCGGCCAGCGCCACCACCTGGACGGCCTCGGCGCCCATCTTGGACAGCGCGCCGGGCACCGCCCGCATCAGCCAGGTGTCGGCCCGGCGGGTGCCGGCCACGTACTCGGGGTGGGCGCGCATCGCGTCGGCGACCCGGCGCTGCTCGGTGCCGGGGGCGGCCAGCAGCAGGGCGCGGTAGCCGCGGGCCAGGCCGGTCAGCGAGACGGCCAGCAGCGGGGCGCCGCAGCCGTCGGTGCCCAGGTGGGCGGCGCGCTCGCCGGTGGCCTCCTCCAGGGCGGTGCGGGCCAGCTGCTGGATCGGGTGGGCCGGGTCGAGGTAGCCCTCCAGGTCCCAGCCGTTGGCGGCGGAGGCGGCCAGCCAGGCGGCGTGCTTGCCGGAGCAGTCCATCAGGATCGGGGCGCGCTCCCCGCCGGAGCGCAGCAGTTCCTCCGCCTCGACCTGGTCCAGCGGCAGGTCGGCGGGCAGCCGCAGGGCGGCCTCGGTGAGGCCGGCGTCGGCCAGCAGCCGGCGCACGGCGGCGCGGTGGAAGGGCTCGGCGGAGTGGCTGGAGGCGGCCAGCGCGAGCTGTTCGCCGTGCAGGTCGAGGCCGGCCCGCAGGGTGGCCACCGCCTGGAAGGGCTTGGCGGTGGAGCGCGGGTAGACCGGCAGTTCGGGGGTGCCGAGCGCGTACTCGACGGCGCCGTCGGCGTCGAGCAGGACCAGCGAACCGCGGTGGCGGCCCTCGGTGAAGCCGGAGCGTATGACCTCGGCGAGGGCGGGCAGGGCGGACTGCGACACGGGTGGGTCTCCAGGGCGGTGCGGTGAGGGTGAGGGTGGCCCCGGCCGCGGTCGCCCCGCTCAGCGTTCGCTGAGCAGGTCGTCGACCCGGGCCTCCCCCTCACGGTACCTGCGGGTGATCTCCGCCCCGCAGTCGTCCGCGGTGCGCTGCAGCGCGTGCCGGCGGCCGGAGACCTCGCGCTGGTGCACGTCGAGCCGCTCGACGGCGGCCAGCAGGTCGGCGGTGGCGTGCGCGGACAGGTCGGCCAGCTGGACGTCGCCCATCAGGGCGTCCGCCTCGCGCCGGTAGCGCTCGCCGCGCGGCGGGCCGAGGGTGACGTGCCGGGCCGGGCGGCGGGTGGCGGACGGGGCGTCGGCGAGGATCGCCGGCAGTCGGTCCAGCAGCGCGCACTGGGCCTCGCCGGCGGCGGTCAGCGGGATCTCCCGGCGCTGGAGCTCGGCCCGCAGGATGTCCATCCGGCCGTGCAGCAGGCGGCGCAGGTAGGACAGGTCGGCCTCCTGCTCCAACGCGTCCCGGCGGAGCACCCGCAGTTCCTCCAGGGCCAGGCCGGCCAGCCCGTCGACCGCGCTCACGTCCATCAATCCGACCACCTGCCGTAGTACCAGTGCCCGCCGGTAGCACGGGCCGCCCGTCCTCCAGGGTTCCCCCCGGCGGGCGCTGCCACTCGTGCGGGTGACGCGGTTCGCCGGGACGGCGGACGCCACCGCGGGGCCCGGGTGGCCCCGGGCCGTCGGACAGCGTGCCACCCCGGGCCCCGGCGCCGCACGCCCGAGTACCCGAACGGCCCCCTGGCGAACACCCCTGGCTAGTACGAAGAATCCGCGCCACCGGCTCACCTGCACGAATCGGGGCGCATCACGCGCGACCCCGGCGTGCAACCGGAGGCCGTGCGCCCCCAGTGAGCCCGGACGGGCACAATGACGGCATGCGAGCAGTGGTGCAGCGGGTCGCCGGGGCGGCCGTGACGGTGGACGGCGAGACGGTCGGCGCGATCGAGGGGCCGGGCCTGTGCGTCCTGGTCGGCGTCACCCACGAGGACACCCCGGCCCGGGCCGCCCAACTGGCCCGCAAGCTCTGGACGCTGCGGCTGTTCCCGGGCAACCCCGAGCAGTCCTGCTCGGAGCTCGGCGCCCCGCTGCTGGTGATCAGCCAGTTCACCCTCTACGGGGACGCCCGCAAGGGCCGCCGCCCCACCTGGAACGCGGCCGCGCCCGGCCCGGTCGCCGAGCCGCTGGTGGACGCCGTGGTGGCCGAACTGCGCACGCTGGGCGCCAAGGTGGAGACCGGGCGGTTCGGCGCCGACATGCAGGTGTCGCTGGTGAACGACGGGCCGTTCACCGTGCTGCTGGAGGTCTGAGGCCCGCACGGGCGCGAGAGGGCCTCACGGATGCGACAGTCCCTCACGGTCGCGAGAGGCTGTCATGGAAGTGAGACCCCCTCACGGAAGCGAGAGGGTCTCACGAGAGCGTCGCCCCGTCACGCCGGGACGATCACGTCCTGGGTGCCGGGGACGCCGTCGGCCAGCAGCACCGCGTCCACCGGGGTGTTGCGCTTGACCAGGGCCAGCGCGATCGGGCCCAGCTCGTGGTGGCGGGCCGAGGAGGTGACGAAGCCGACCGGACGCTCCTGGCCCTCGACGCGGACCTCGGCGCCGTGCGCGGGCAGCTTCTCCTCGGTGCCGTCCAGGTGCAGGAAGACCAGGCGGCGCGGCGGCCGGCCCAGGTTGTGCACCCGGGCGACCGTCTCCTGGCCGCGGTAGCAGCCCTTCTGCATGTGCACGGCGCTGCCCAGCCAGTCCACCTCGTGCGGGATGGTGCGGTGATCGGTCTCGAAGCCGAGCCGCGGCCGGTGCCCCTCGACCCGCAGTGCCTCGTACGCCCAGACGCCCGCCGCCGGGCCGAACTCCTCGGCGGCCGCGGCGAGTTCGGCGCGCGGGAGGAACAGGTCGCGGCCCCACGGGAGTTCGCGCACCGCGGCGGCCCGCTCGACCGGGGCGGTGGAGCCGGCCGGCAGGAAGACCACCGCGTACTGCTCGGTGGCGTCGGCGACCTCGACCCGGTTCCAGAACTTCATCGACTCCAGGTACTTCACCAGCGCGGGAGCGTCGCCCGGCTCGACGTGGATCCAGGTGGTCTCCCCGTCGTCGACCAGGTAGAGCGCGTGCTCCACGTGCCCGTTCGGGGAGAGCACCAGCGCCTCGGTGGCGTGCTGCGGCGGCAGTTCGCTGACGTGCTGGGTGAGCAGCAGGTGCAGCCAGCTCAGCCGGTCCGGGCCGGTCGCGGTGATCACGCCGCGGTGCGACAGGTCCACGAAGCCGCGACCCGCGGCCAGCGCGCGCTGCTCGCGGAACAGGTCGCCGTAGTGGGCGGCGACCCCCTCGTCGGGACCTTCGGCGGCAACGGCCCCGGGCAGGGCAAGCAGCGGGCTCTTCATACCGGTCAGCTTACGACCGCCCGCCCGCCAGCTTGGCGGTGCAGTCGGCGCAGCGGCCGAAGATGGCGAAGTGCTTGAGGTCGGTGTCGAAGCCGTGCTCGGTGCGCAGGCTGTCGATCAGCGGGGCGGCGATCGCGGTGTCGGTCTCGGTGACCCCGTCGCAGTCCCGGCAGACCAGGTGCAGGTGGGTGTGCCGGCCGGCCAGGTGGTAGGTGGGGGCGCCGTGGCCGAGGTGGGCGTGCGAGACCAGGCCGAGTTCCTCGAGCAGTTCCAGCGTCCGGTAGACGGTGGAGATGTTGACGCCGCTGGCGGTCTTGCGGACCTGGCACAGGATGTCGTCGGGGGTGGCGTGGTCGAGCACGTCGACGGCCTCCAGCACCAGTTGGCGCTGCGGGGTCAGCCGGTAGCCGCGCTCGCGCAGGTCGGCCTTCCAGTCGGTGCTCTCGCTGTTCGCCACGTGTGTCCCTGCCCGGTGAGAGGTCGTGCCGACAAGTGTAGGGACCGACCGCCCGGTCGGCCCCTACCCGTGCGTACGCGCTCCGCTCAGCGGAAGAACGCGATGCCGTCGTCCGGCAGGTCGTTGATGTCGTTGATCAGCTGCGCCGGGTTG
This sequence comes from Kitasatospora sp. NRRL B-11411, assembly GCF_000721345.1. Classification (NCBI taxonomy): domain Bacteria; kingdom Bacillati; phylum Actinomycetota; class Actinomycetes; order Kitasatosporales; family Streptomycetaceae; genus Kitasatospora; species Kitasatospora sp. NRRL B-11411. The sequence continues at coordinate 119,191 of NZ_JOGH01000006.1, forward strand.
AGCACCTTCTTCAGCTGGGCCGACATGTACGGCCGCAGCGGCACCTCGGGGGCGGCCTTCTCGCCGACCCAGAGCAGCTCGTCCTTGACCAGGCCGTACAGCCGCTTGCCGCCGCTGTAGGGGGCCGCGCCCTCGATCCGGGCGACCGCGTCGGTGGCCAGGTCGATCTGCGGCTTGCCGTCGTGCAGCTTGCCGTACCAGATCTCCACGGTGCCGTCGTCGCGGACCGAGGAGACCTCGATCTCGCGCTCGCCGCTGGTGCCGTGCTGGTTGCTGGTGACCCGCCAGAAGGCGTGCTCGGTCTCCAGGGCGCGGACCTTCTCCCCCTGCTCGTCCAGCACCCAGGTGCGGGAGCGGAACTCCAGGAAGGGACGGCCGTCGTGCCGGAAGACGATCTCCTGGCCGAAGTTGCACTTCTCGCTGCCCGGGAAGTCGTGGACGCCCGCGCCCTCCCAGGTGCCGAGGAGGAAGGCGAGCGGGACGACGTCGCGGTGGAGGTCGGAAGGAATCTCGATCATGGTCCTGGCTGGTGTCGTCGGACGGTTACCGGGTCAACCGTACGGCAGTCGTCAGCGCTGGCCCTGGTAGAGCTTCATGACGGAGAAGATGGCGAACCAGGTGATCAGCACGGCCATCAGAGCCAGCAGGCTGTCGAAGAAGATCTCAAGACCGGACACGGTGCGCTCCCAGGGGCGGGTTCGACGGGCTGTGGTACGGCGCGAGTCTATCCGGCGCCCCTCGCGCCCGTAGTCTCTGGGGCATGTCGAAGAAGCTGGTCATCAAGGTCACCGCCGGTGCGGACGCCCCGGAACGCTGCTCGCAGGCCTTCACGGTCGCCTCGGTCGCGGTCGCCAGCGGCGTGCCGGTCTCGCTCTGGCTGACCGGGGAGTCCGCCTGGTTCGCGCTGCCGGGAAAGGCCGCCGAGTTCGAGCTGCCGCACTCGGCGCCGCTGCCGGACCTGCTGGGGGCCGTCCTGGCGGCCGGGAGCGTCACCCTGTGCACCCAGTGCGCGGCGCGCCGGGGCATCGTCCAGGACGACGTGATCGAGGGCGTGCGGATCGCCGGGGCGCAGGTGTTCCTGTCCGAGGTGATGGCGGACGACGCCAGGGCGCTCGTCTACTGACGGTCGGGCGGGGGTTCGCGGTCCGGCGCGTCCCGGTCGTGGCCGCGCTGCTCCCAGTGCGGGTCGTCCCAGCGCGGGTCGTTCCACCAGTCGTCGTCCTTGTCGCGCTTGTTGGCGAGGACGGCGGCCACCGGCGGGATCACCATGGCGACCACGCACATGCCGATGGCGGCGCCGACCGACCAGAAGCGCACCACGCCCCAGGCGAGGACGAACAGCGCCAGGCAGCCGCCCATCATCACGAAGTAGCGCACGTGCCGTCGGTGTGCCTGCACCCTTCCAGGGTAGGCCGAGGGGCCCGGCCGTCAGAAGACGTCCGGGCCCCTCGTCACGCTGTCGCGCTGTCGCGCGGTCCTCAGACCGCGATCGCCACCTCGGTGAACTCGCCCTGGGCGGCGACCACCTGGCGGTCGACGGTGGCGCCGGGCACCAGGGCCCGCAGCGTCCACTTGCCCGGGCGGGCGAAGAACCGGAACTGCCCGGTCGCCGAGGTCGGGACCTCGGCCGTGAACTCGCCGTTCTCGTCGAGGAGCCGCACGTAGCCGTTGACCGGCTCGTCGTTGCGGGTCACCGAACCCTGGATGATCGTCTCGTTCGCCACGTCAACTCCTGCCAGGTCCGGGCCGCCGGCCTTCGCACCGCACATATCTGTCTCCCTCTTCCTTGCTGTCGTGCGAGCCGGGGCTCAGTTGCCGAGCTCGATCGGCACGCCGACCAGGCTGCCGTACTCGGTCCACGAACCGTCGTAGTTCTTGACGTTCTCCTGGCCGAGCAGCTCGTGCAGCACGAACCAGGTGAGCGCGGAGCGCTCGCCGATCCGGCAGTACGCGATGGTGTCGGTGGCCAGGTCGACGCCCTCGGCCTCGTAGAGCGACTTGAGCTCGTCGTCGCTCTTGAAGGTGCCGTCGTCGTTGGCGTTCTTCGCCCACGGGATGTTCTTGGCGGACGGGACGTGGCCCGGGCGCTGCGACTGCTCCTGCGGGAGGTGGGCCGGGGCGAGCAGCTTGCCGGAGAACTCGTCGGGCGAGCGGACGTCGACCAGGTTCAGGGTGCCGATCGCGTTGACCACGTCGTCGCGGAAGGCGCGGATCGAGGAGTCGGCCGGCTGCGCGGTGTACTGGGTGGCGGCCCGCTGGGGCTGCTCGACGACCAGCTCGCGGGAGTCGAGCTCCCACTTCTTGCGGCCGCCGTCCAGCAGGCGGACGTCGCCGTGGCCGTACAGCTTGAAGTACCAGTAGGCGTAGGACGCGAACCAGTTGTTGTTGCCGCCGTAGAGCACCACGGTGTCGTCGTTGGCGATGCCCTTGGCGGACAGCAGCGCCTCGAAGCCGGCCTGGTCGATGAAGTCGCGGCGGACCGGGTCCTGGAGGTCCTTCTTCCAGTCGATCCGGACCGCGTTGCGGATGTGGTTCTTGTCGTAGGCGGCGGTGTCTTCGTCGACCTCGACGATGACGACCTTCGGGTCGTCCAGGTGGTCCTGGACCCAATCGGCGTCGACCAGGACGTCGCTGCGGCTCATGTGGGTTTCTCCATCCGGGGGCGGTTGGCGGAAGGGCTGCTGGGAGTGCTCCGGGCCGCACGCGTCCGCACACCCGTCCGCATGCTGGGACGGGAGTGGGTGCGGCTTCGGCCGGGGTGAATCAGAGGTGTGTGCTCGTCGCTCCGGACGCACCGGTGCCCATGGCTACCGGTTCGCGGCGTCGGAGCGGGGCTGACGCGCCGGGACTGCGGGACGTGACCGCAGAATCAGCGCATTCGACACAGGCAGCTCGACACGCGGCAGTGGTCTACCGCCCGCCGCTTCGTGAGGTCCGCCTGTCGCTTCATGACGACGATGCTAGGGACTCGGAGGGGGCGCTGTCATCATCGTGTCGAATACTGAGACCGGATCATCCGGATATTGGGATTTACCGCTTTCCGCTCACCTGCCGCCAGGCCCGGACCCCGTGCGGGGACCGGGCGGGCGGGCGATTCGGGGCGTTCCGGCAACCGCGCTGGACAGGCCGTCTCGCCCAGCGGACGCCGAAGCCCCGCCGGAGCGGGGCCCGGTGCCGTGCCGGTCGGACGGGGACGTCCGGTCAGCCGGTGACGGTGGGGCTTCGCGGTGAGCCCGGTCGGGACGGCGACCACGTCGGCGGCGTTGCACGAGCCCGCGGCGGCGGCCTTCCTGCTGCCGGCGGTGACCTGCCAGACCGCGGTGCTGTCGGGCGAGCGGAGCAGGGTGCCGTCCGCGGGGGCGGTCCTCGCGGCGGCCGCGGCCTCCCAGGTACCGGGGACGGCCCGGAGCGGCTACTGGTCGTAGCCGAGGCCGGTGAAGTCGGCGACGGCGAGCGGGACGGCCATGCCCCCGGCCATCACGTACACGCGCGGGTCGGCGCCGGAGACGTTCTCGACCGCGGTGCCGTCCTTCAGCCGGCGGGCGACCGCCCCGGCCTCCCAGGACTCGGAGACCCCGACCGGCTGCCGGCTCGCGCAGTAGGCGTCGGACTCGGCGCGGGTGAGCAGCAGGGCGGATCCGTTGACCATCGCGTAGCGGTTGCGGAGCGGCCCGGGGGGTTGGTCGCCCTCGATCTGGACGTGGCCGTTCGGGGCGCTGCGGCGGTCGGCGCGCAGCGGGCCGGAGGCGGGCCGCGGGGCGGGTGGCGCGGGGTGGCGGCCGGGATTCAGCCGGTGGCCGGGGCCGGGGGTTGGTAGCGGCGGTTCAGCAGCGGCGAGGCCCGGTGGCTGCGGGCGAGCAGGGCGTACGCGGTGTCGGTGGAGCACGGCGGGCCGTCGGCGGGGTGGCGGGTGAGGAGGTAGAGCAGCAGGTCGAGGCGGTCGTCCTCGCTGCGGGCGGTGATGTGCTGGAGGGCGTCGCCGGGGCGGGTGTGGGCCCAGAGGATGTCGACGGCCTGCCTGGTCTCGTCCGGCGGGGTGGGTCCGGGCCGTCTGCGTCGCAGGCTGGCGTAGACCACGTCCACGGGGGTCAGCCCCAGCCGAGGCTGCCGTCGGCCACGGTCACGGTGTGGGCCGGGGTGTCGGCGGACAGGGCGGTGACGGCGGCGGGGGCGGCGAACAGGGCGGTGAGGGCGAGGGCGGTGACCGCGGCGGCCTTGACCAGACGAGTGCGCATTTCGGTGGTTCTCCTCAAGAGCAGTGGAAGGCGGGGGAGTTCCGGTTCGGCGTCCCGCGGTTGACGCCTCTTCCGGTTCGCCGCCCGGTCTGTCTCCCTGGCGGCGATCACTAGCTTCGCCGGTCGCCGAGCCCGTCGGAAGGTGTTCCGGATGGCGCCAACCGGACTGTCCGACATCAGACACCGGGTCATGAACACGTCAGGAATGTCGCCCGGCGGATCCCGGCACCCCGACCCGAACGCCCACTCCCGAGCAAGCGGGAATCCTCTGGTCAAACCGACGGAAGCCGCCACGGGCAGGGCAAATCCGTTCTTGTGTGCGACTCCGGCGCGCTGAAATGATCGGTGAAGCTTCGTGCACCACCACCCACACCGCCCACACACGATTCCGGGGGGAACCATGCTGGAGGCACTCGGCCTGTCGGCCACGGCCGGCCAGGTCTACCAGGCCATGCTCGACCGTCCCGGCGACGGCATCGACGAACTCGCGGCGCACTGCCTGCTGCTGCCCGGCCAGGTCCACGACAGCCTGGACGAACTCGGCGAACTGATGCTGGTGCGCGCCTCCGCCGAGCACCCCGGCCGGATGCGCGCCGTCGACCCCTCCATCGGACTGGCCGACCTCGCCGCCCGCCAGGAGGCCGACCTCGCCGCCCGCCAAGCCGCCCTGGCCGCCTCCCGCGCCGCCGTCGCCCGGATGGTCGCCGACCGCGCCGAGCACCGCTCCGCCCACGGCGAGCGCCTGCTCGGCATCGACGCCATCCAGCACCGCCTCGAACAGATGGGCCGCGCCACCACCCGCGAAGTCCTCAGCAGCCAGCCCGGCACCCAGCGCCCCGAGGACCTCGACGCCTCCCGCCCCGCGGACGCCGAAGCACTCGCCCGCGGCATCACCATCCGCACCCTCTACCAGGACTCCAACCGCCACCAGCCGCATGCCGCCCACTACGCCCACTGGCTGCTCGGCCTGGGCGGCGAGGTCCGCACCGCCCCCACCATCCCCCAGCGCATCGTCATCGTCGACCGCCGTCAGGCCCTCGTCCCGAAGCCTCTACGAACAGGCCTGGAACACCGCCGTCCCGCTCGGCGCCAGCACCCCCGACGACCCCACCACCGGCCTCACCCCCACCGAACGCGAACTGCTCCGCCTGCTCGGAAGCGGCCTCACCGACGACACCGCCGCCCAGCGCCTGGGCATCTCGGCCCGCACCGTCGGCCGCCACATGGCCTCGATCATGGAACGCCTCGGCGCCACCAGCCGCTTCGAAGCCGGCATCAAAGCCACCCCGGACGCCGTCCTGTTCCGGGGTCGCCTCGGCCAGCGAGAGGCCGGTCGGCAGGCCGGTCAGGCCGAACCGCTGGGGCTTCAGCAGGTCGCCGGCCAGGCCGCTCAACTTGGATGCGGCGCCGGTGAGTTGGAGACCGTCCACGACCACCTGGTTGCCCTCGCTGCGCAGCCTGCCCTCGACCGCGCCGCCCGGCACCTCGGCCTTCACCTTGCCCGGCCCGGCGTACGCCAGGGTGAGCCGGCCGCCGCCGACCATGAACTTCGACAGGTCCTGGTAGGCGATCACGCCCCGGCCGTCGCCGTGCCCGACCGTGACGCCCCGGTAGGAGTCGGTGAACTTCACGTCGGAGAGGTCGGCCCGGAAGGAGTGCATCGTCACCGTCTCCTTGCCGTCGGTCACGGTCATCCCGTCCGAGCTCATCGTCACCTTGTCCAGCTCGCCGGCCACCGCGCTGGTCAGGAACGGGAAGTCGTCGATGCTGACGTCCGGCTTGGTGGTCATCCAGCCGGAGGAGACGGCCGCGTCCGCCGCCTGGTCCTCCGCGACCCCGACGGCTATCCGGTCGGCGCCGACCAGCAGGCCGCCCACCACCCCGAGGCCGATCAGCAACTTCACCGAGCCGTGCATCGCACTCCCCCAGAGACGGTCGATCCGAGATCCGTTCGGAGGCGAACGGCATTCGGGCTACGGACATAGGACGATCGCACGCATGCCCCAGTTCCGGAACCGCACCCGGGGAAAACGGCGCTCAGCCTCCGGCGAACGGCGGCAGCACCTCGACCGTCCAGCCCTCGGACAGCAGCACCGCGGCGGGCTCCCGGCCGCCGGTCTGCTCGCCGTCCAGCAGGAACGAGCACACCTCCAGCAGCCGCAGCAGCTCCGGCCGGTCGGCGTGCGCGGCGCGCACCGCGGCCAGCGCCCCGGCGAGCGTCGCGGCCTCGACGGGTTCCTCGGCCCGGCCCGCCGCGGACTTGGCGGCGGCCCAGTAGCGGACGGTCCCGCTCACCCTCCCGGGTGATCCGGCGGCGGCGGGCTCCCCGGCGGTGGTGCGGGTTTCGGCGGTCGCGGTCACGGCAACCCCTCTCGACGGTCCTCGCCCGGTACGGCGGCCGGCCCGGTGCCGGCCGGCCCACCCGTGGAATCGGTGTACACGTACGGTGCGGCCGGTGCGGCCCCCATCATCGCCCGCGCCCCCCGTCCGGAGGCAAACACCCGAGGTCGCGCCGCCCCGCCGGAGTGACGAACCGCACGGCCCTGAGCCCCGCCCACCGCCGCGCGCCCCGCTCGCGCCTCTCCCCAGGCTCCGGCCGGTCGGCTATTCTCGAACCCGATGAGGGATCCGGGCAGAGTCGCCCCCGGGTCCTTTTGTGCTTTCAGGACGCCATACGGACGTTCTTGCGAACGGTGCCCCACCCGCACCCGACGCCGGAGCGCCCCCACCGCTCGACCGCACGACGTGGTGCGCCGACGGCGGGACAGACCGGAGGGTACGCCGATGGACGGGGCACCAGCGGGACGCCAGGGGTTGCGGGACCCCGGGCGCGCCACCGCCGCCCCGCCCGACGACGCCCCCGCCGGCCCTGTCGGCGCTCCCCCACCCTGTACCGCGGCCGGTGCTCTCCCCCGGCGGCCGCGACCGCGACGACCCGGAAAGGGGACTAACCGGGTATGAGTTCTCTGCTCCTGCTGACCAACGCCCTGCAACCCTCCGCCGAGGTGCTGCCCGCCCTCGGGCTGCTGCTGCACAGCGTCCGGGTGGCCCCCGCCGAGGGGTCCGCCCTGGTCGACACCCCGAGCGCCGACGTGATCCTGGTCGACGGCCGGCGCGACCTGCCGCAGATCCGCAGCCTGTGCCAGCTGCTGCGCTCCACCGGCATCGGCAGCCCGCTGATCCTGGTGGTCACCGAGGGCGGCCTGGCCGCCGTCACCGCCGAGTGGGGCATCGACGACGTGCTGCTCGACACCGCCGGACCGGCCGAGGTGGAGGCCCGGCTGCGGCTGGCCCTCGGCCGGCTGAACTCCGCCACCGACGACAGCCCGATGGAGATCCGCAACGGCGACCTCTCGGTCGACGAGGCCACCTACTCCGCCAAGCTCAAGGGTCGGGTCCTCGACCTCACCTTCAAGGAGTTCGAGCTGCTCAAGTACTTGGCCCAGCACCCCGGCCGGGTCTTCACCCGGGCCCAGCTGCTCCAGGAGGTGTGGGGCTACGACTACTTCGGCGGCACCCGCACCGTGGACGTCCACGTCCGCCGGCTGCGGGCCAAACTCGGCGTCGAGAACGAGCAGTTGATCGGCACCGTGCGCAACGTCGGCTACCGCTTCGTGGTCCCCGAGCGCCCCGACAAGGCCCCCGAACGGGCCGAGCAGAGCCGCACCGGCGCGACCCGCGAACACTGACGGAGGGCCGGGCGGGCCGCACCGCGGAGACACTCGCCCGGCTTTGCCCGGATCGGTCCCGAAACCGCCGTCCCACCAGGTGTCACCCCGGGCCTGGGCGCCGCACCACCCGCGTAGACTCCCCCCGTGGCCAAGGTGACGCGCGACGACGTAGCCCGACTGGCTGGCACCTCGACCGCGGTCGTCAGCTATGTGATCAACAACGGTCCCCGGCCGGTCGCCCCGGCCACCAGGGAGAAGGTGCTCGCCGCGATCGAGCAGCTCGGGTACCGCCCGAACTCGGTCGCCCAGGCGATGGCCTCCCGGCGCACCAACCTGATCGGCATGGTCGTCCCCGACGCCCGGCAGCCGTTCTTCGCGGAGATGGCGCACGCCGTGGAACGCGCCGCCTCCGAGCGCGGCAAGCTCGTCCTGATCGGCAACTCCGACTACGTGGACGACCGCGAGGTGCACTACGTCCGGGCCTTCCTCGGCATGCGGGTCTCCGGCCTGATCCTGGTCAGCCAGGGCCCCTCGCAGCGCGCCGCCGAGGAGTTCGCCGCCATGGAGGGCGCCAAGGTGGTGCTGCTGCACCGCCGCCCCGAGGCGATCGACGACGTCGCCGTGGTCACCGACGACGTCGGCGGCTCCGAACTGATCGTCCGGCACCTGCTGGAGGTGCACGGCCACCCGTACGTGGCCTGCTTCGGCGGGCCGGTGGAGTCCCCCGCCCCCGGCGACCCGGTGATCGACCACGTGGCCGGCTGGGAGCTCGCGATGGCCGCGCACGGCCTGCCCACCGAGCCCCACCTGGTGGACGCCCCGTTCCACCGCTACGGCGCCTACCAGGTCGCGCTGGAGCTGCTCGGCTCCGACCGGCGGCCGCCCGCGATCTTCTGCTCCACCGACGACCAGGCCATCGGCGTGCTCCGGGCCGCCCAGGAACTCGGCCTGCGCGTCCCCGAGGACCTCGCGGTGGCCGGCTTCGACGACATCCCCGAGGCCGCCTTCGCCTCCCCGCCGCTGACCACCGTCGCCTCCGACCGGGACGCGATGGCCCGGGCCGCCGTCGACCTGGTCCTCGACGACTCGCTGATGGTGCCCGGCAGCGACACCGAACGGGTCCGCAAGTTCCCGTCCCGGCTGGTCGTGCGGCGCTCCTGCGGCTGCGGCGGCGAACAGCCCTGACCTGCGGGTCCTCCCCCGGGCCGATCACCGGCCTGACCAGGCTTTATGAGAAGCTGACGCGCTTCTCGGGGAACCTGTAGCACGCTCTCATCCGGTCTTCATGAACCGGGCGGAACTTGGTCGTCATGAGCGACCAGCACCGCAGCACCCACGAGCCCCACCCCCAGGACGGCGGCGCGGGCTGGCTCCCGCCGCAGCCGCCCGCCGCGCCCGCGTACCCGCCGCACACCGGCACCCCGTACCGGGAAGCCGCCTACCCGGCCCTGCCGCCCGCCGCCGCGCCCGACCCGGCGCTGCTGCCCGCGACCTTCGCGCTCGCCGCCGAACCCGGCACCGGGGACGGCGCCGGGGCGGGCCCGCAGCCGCCCACCGGGCACCGGGCCCGCCGCGGCCTGCTGCGCAGCCGGCTCGCCCTGGTCACCGCCGTCGCCGCGATCGCCGCCCTGGTCGGCGGCGTCACCGGCGGCGCCCTGGCCGGCGAGCGCACCGGCTCCGCCGGCGCGAGCAGCACCCTGGTCCGCCCGGTCTCCGCCAACGCCGACGGCAGCGCCGACGTCTCGGCGATCGCCGCCGCGGTCTCCCCCGCCGTCGTGCAGATCACCGTCAAGACCGGCAGCGGCACCGCCACCGGCACCGGCGTGGTGCTCACCGCCGACGGCCAGATCCTCACCAACTACCACGTCGTCTCCGGCGCGGTCGGCGGCGGCGGCCAGACCACCGTCACCTTCAAGGACGGCTCCACCGCCACCGCCACCGTCACCGGGACCGACAAGTCCCTCGACACCGCCGTCATCACCGCCTCCGGCGTCAGCGGCCTGACCACCGCCGTCCTCGGCGACTCCGACAGCACCGCCGTCGGCGACCCGGTGGTCGCCATCGGCAACCCCGAGGGCCTCACCGGCACCGTCACCTCCGGCATCATCTCCGCCAAGAACCGGCAGGTCTCCGTCCAGGTCGACGAGGGCACCACCAGCAACAACGGCGGCTTCGGCTTCCCCAACCTGCCCGGCCAGCGCGGTTCCTCCGGCTCCTCCGCCGGCAGCTCCTCCTCCGACACCGCCACCTACCAGGCCCTGCAGACCGACGCCGCACTCAACCCCGGCAACTCCGGCGGACCGCTGATCAACACCGCCGGACAGGTCATCGGCCTCAACTCGGCGATGTACTCCGCCAGTGGCTCCAGCTCCACCGGCAGCTCCGACGCCGGCAGCGTCGGCCTCGGCTTCGCCATCCCGATCAACAGCGTCAAGCAGGTCCTGTCCCAGATGCAGGCCGGCAAGACCCTCTGACCGCCGGTGCCGACCGGCACCGCCGACCACCCCCCGATCCGTCCCCCGATCCGTCCCCACCCGACGGACAATGGCCAGGACCGCACCGGACGCAGAAAGGGCCCCGAGCCGATGACTCCCCCCGCCGACGACCGCACCCCCACCGAGGCCCCGGGCGGCGGCGCCCGCGTCCTCGTCGTCGACGACGAGCCCGCGCTGCGCGACGCGCTGGAATCCAGCCTCGCCTTCGAGGGCTACCAGGTCACCACCGCCACCGACGGCTACGAGGCCCTGGCCGCCGTCGAACGCGACCGGCCCGACCTGGTGCTGCTCGACATCATGATGCCCCGGATGGACGGCCTCACCGCCGTCCGCCGGATGCGCTCCCGCGGCGACGCCGTCCCCGTCCTGATGCTCACCGCCCGCGACGCCGTCGGCGACCGCGTCACCGGCCTCGACGTCGGCGCCGACGACTACCTCGCCAAGCCCTTCGAACTCGACGAACTCCTCGCCCGGGTCCGCGCCCTGCTCCGCCGCAACGCGCTCGCCGCCGAAGCCGCCGCCCGCACCGCCGCCGACGAGGACGGCGGCGAGGTGCTGGCCTTCGCCGACCTGCGGATGAACACCGCCACCCGCGAAGTCACCCGCGACGGCACGCCCATCGAACTCACCCGCACCGAGTTCATGCTGCTGGAGATGTTCCTCTCCCACCCGCGCCAGGTGCTGACCCGCGAACAGATCCTCAAGGCCGTCTGGGGCTTCGACTTCGAGCCCTCCTCCAACTCCCTCGACGTCTACGTCATGTACCTGCGCCGCAAGACCGAACAGCACGGCATGCCCCGGATCATCCAGACCGTCCGCGGCGTCGGCTACGCGCTGCGCGCCGCGACCGGCGCCGCGGCGTGAAACCGATCGGCCGGCTCACGGGGTGGTTCCGCGGCAAGTCGCTGCGGAGCAGGCTGGCCATGCTCACGGCTGCCGCGGTGGCGGTGGCGATCGCGGTGGTGTCGGTGGCCAGTTGGCTGCTGGTGCGCGAGAAGCTCTACCAGGAGGTGCACGACAACCTGGCCGGTGCCGTCCAGGACGGCCCCGGTCTCACCCGCAGCCCCGTCCTCCAGTGCGGCGACACCCCGGCGGAAGGCTTGGCCAAGGTGTCCTCGCCGACCACTGACGGCCGCTTCGGACCCCCGAAGTACGACTTCCAAGTCGTGACGTCCGACGGCAGCGTGTGCTTCCCAATGGGTGCCACGAAGGCAGTGGAGGTGAAGGCGAGCGATCTGCCGGGCGCTTCGAGCACCAGACAGCCGTCCTACCGCGAGGGCACCTACCTCAACGGCGACTCGGCGCTGGTCCGCCGCACCGGCACCACGGTCCGGGTGGGCAACGTCGACCAGCCCGCTGTACTGCTGACCGCGCTGTCGACCAACGGGGTGCAGGACTCCCTCAACAGTCTCGCGCTGCTGATCGCGTGCGTGGCCGGGCTCGGCGTGATCGGTGCCGGGATCACCGGGCGGATCGTCGCCCGCTCCGCGCTCAAGCCCGTCGACCAGCTCACCGACGTGGTCGAGCACATCGCCCGCACCGAGGAGGTCGGCACCACCATCCCCGTCAACGGGAAGGACGAGATCGCCCGGCTCTCCACCTCGTTCAACTCGATGTCGACCGCGCTCGCCAACTCGCGGGAGCGGCAGACCCGGCTGATCGCCGACGCCGGGCACGAGTTGCGCACGCCGCTGACCTCGCTGCGCACCAACGTGGACCTGTTGATCCGTTCGGACGCGCAGGGGCGGGCGCTGCCGGCCGAGACGCGGGCGCGGATGCTGGGGAACATGAAGGCGCAGATGCAGGAGTTGACCGTGCTGATCGGGGACCTGCTGCAGCTGTCCCGGCCGGACACGCCGAATCCGGAGGCGGTGCGGACGGTGGTGCCGTTCCACGAGACGGTGGGGCGGGCGCTGGAGCGGGGGCGGTTGCGCGGGCCGTCGCTGGTGTTCGAGACGGACGTGCGGCCCTGGTACGTGCACGGGGACCCGGCGGCGCTGGAGCGGGCGGTGATCAACCTGCTGGACAACGCGGTGAAGTACTCGCCGCCCGCCGGGACGATCGAAGTGTCGTTGCGGGAGGGGCGGTTGACGGTCCGGGACCACGGGCCGGGGATTCCGGCGGAGGAACTGCCGTACGTGTTCGACCGGTTCTGGCGTTCGCCGTCCTCGCGCCAGCTGCCGGGTTCGGGGCTGGGGCTGTCGATCGTGGCGCAGACCGTGCAGGACACCGGCGGGCAGGTCTCGCTGGGCCCGGCTCCGAACGGCGGCCCGGGGACGCAGGCGGTGGTGCTGCTGCCGGGGCAGCCGTCCGAGCCGCGCTGAGACGTGCTGAGACGTACTGAGACGTGCCGGGGGCGGGGCACCGGAGTGCCCCGCCCCCGTTGCTGCGGTGGTGTCAGCTGTTGTCCTGGCCGATGCCGATGACCTTGATCCGGTCGGCGGCGGGCGGCGCGATCGGGGCGCTCGCCGAGCTGTGGCTGGTCAGGTAGGCGTTGAACAGGTCCAGGTCGGAGGCGCCGACCAGCTTGTCGGTGCCGGCCGCGAAGGCCGGGAAGCCGTCGCCGCCGCCGGCCAGGAACTCGTTCGCGGCGACCCGGTAGGTCGCGGCCGGGTCGATCGGCGCGCCGTTCAGGCGGATCGAGTCGACGACCACGCGGGCCGCACCGGCCTTGTTCAGGTCGAGGGTGTAGCGCAGGTTGTTCGAGATCTGCAGGACCTTCGGGGACGCCTCGTTGGAGCCGGAGACCTGCTGCTGCAGGACCTGCACCAGCTGGGCGCCGGTCAGCGTCTTGACCTGCATCATGTTGGTGAACGGCTGGACGGCGAACGCCTCGCCGTAGGTCACCACGCCGTCGCCCTCGGCGCCGGTGGCCTTGTAGACCAGGTCGGCGCGGATGCCGCCGGGGTTCATGAACGCCACCTGCGCGCCGCCCTTGTCGGGCGCCGAGAGGCCGGCCAGCTGGGCGTCGGCGATCAGGTCGCCGAGCGGCTTCTCCAGCGCGGTGGAGCCGCGGCCGTTGATGTCGGCGGTGATGTAGCCGGTGGCGCGGTTGGCGATCGGCGCGGCCAGCTTGCTGTACCGGTCGATCAGCGCGGTGAGGTCCGGCGCCTTCGGCACGTCGCGGCGGACGATGTGGTTGGCGGCGCTGACCGAGGGGCGGACGATGCTGCCGGTGCGCTTGTCCAGCTTGAGGTCGATCTCGGTGTACAGGCGGCCGAACGAGGCGGCGCTGGTGACCGAGCGGGGCACGCCGTTCGGGTCCGGGATCATGCAGGCGTACGAGTTGTGGGTGTGGCCGGTGACGATCGCCCCGACGGCCGGGTCGATCCTCTTGGCGATGTCCACGATCGGGCCGGAGATGCCCGCGCCGGCCGCGCCGCAGTCGTAGTTGTAGACGTTGCTGGCGGGCAGGCCGCCCTCGTGGATCAGCGCCACGATCGAGTTGACGCCCTGCTTCTTCAGCTCGGCGGCGTACTTGTTGATGGTGGTGACCTCGTTGCCGAACTTGAGGCCCTGCACGCCGGCGGCGGTGACGATGTTCGGGGTGCCCTCCAGGGTCACGCCGATGAAGCCGACCTTGACGCCGCGGACGTTCTTCACCCAGTACGGCTTGAGCAGCGTCCTGCCGGTCTTCTCGTTGGTGACGTTCGCCGCCAGGTACGGGAAGTCCGCGCCCTCGAAGGTGCGGCCCGCCTCGTAGCAGCCGTCGGTGGGGTGGCAGCCGCCGTTCTGCATCCGCAGCAGCTCGGCCGAGCCCTCGTCGAACTCGTGGTTGCCCACCGAGGTGACGTCGAGGCCGATCTCGTTCATCGCCTCGATGGTCGGCTCGTCGTGGAACAGGCCGGAGACCAGCGGGCTGGCGCCGATGACGTCGCCGGCCGCGACGGTGAGGCTGTTGGCGTGGCCCTTGCGGGCGTCGCGCAGCGCGGTGGCCAGGTACTCGACACCGCCGGCGGGGGTGGCGACGGTCTTGCCGGTGGCCGGGTCGATCTCGTTGATCGTGCCCGAGGAGCCGGCCGGCGGCTCCAGGTTGCCGTGGAAGTCGTTGATGGCGAGGAGCTGCAGGTCCTCGTACTTGGGCTTGTCGTGGCCCCGGCCGTGGGCCTCGGCGGTGGCCGGGAGGGCCATCGTGCCGAAGAGGGCGGCGGCCGCGGCGACCGCGAGGGCGGTCGAGCGGCGGCCGGTGGAACCGGAAATGGGCATGGCTGTCCCCTGGACCGTCGGGGGCCGCGGCTGTGCGGCCTGGCGTTGTCTGGGTGCAGCCTAGGGTCAACGCGCGTAGCTGTCAGGAACCTGCGAGTAACGAGCTGGTATCCGCGGCCTGACGAAACGTTTGCCGACCCTTGGTCAGCCCCTGGGCCGGGCGCTCAGATCCGCGGCTGCGCCGCCAGCTGCTGGTCGGCCCGGTCCCGCTCGGCCACCGCGTCCTCGGTCATCGCGCGGTCGGTGTACACCAGCGGCTTCTCGGCCTCGGTGATGATGTGCTTGACCACCTGCACGTTGCCGTTGACGTCCCACACCGCGATGCCCGGCGACAGCGTCGGGATGATCTCCACCGCCCAGCGCGGCAGGCCCAGCACCCGGCCGGTGGCCCGGGCCTCCTCGGCCTTCTGCATGTAGATCGTCCGGGTCGAGGACATCTTCAGGATCGCCGACGCCTCCTTGGCCGCCGCCCCGTCCACCACGTCCGACAGGTGGTGCACCACCGCCACGAAGGACAGGCCCAGTCGGCGGCCGAACTTCAGCAGCCGCTGGAACAGCTGCGCCACGAACGGGCTGTTGATGATGTGCCAGGCCTCCTCCACCAGGAAGATCCGCTTCACCCGGTCCGGCCGCAGCCAGGTGTGCTCCAGCCACACCCCGACGATCGCCATCAGGATCGGCATCGCGATCGAGTTCCGGTCGATGTGCGACAGGTCGAAGACGATCAGCGGCGCGTCCAGGTCGATGCCCGCCGAGGTCGGGCCGTCGAACATGCCGCGCAGGTCGCCGTCGACCAGCCGGTCCAGCACCAGCGCCACGTCCAGGCCCCAGGACTGCACCTCGCCGACCTGCACGCCCAGCGACTCCACCGCCGACAGGTCGGGGCTGCGCAGCGTGTCGATGATGTCGTTCAGCACCGGCTGACGGTCCTTCACCGTCGCGGTCACGTACGCGTGCGCGGCCTTCAGCGCGAACCCGGCCCGCTCCTCCAGGCCGCGGCCCATCGCCACCTCGATGATGGTGCGCAGCAGCGACAGCTGGCCGGTGGTGGTGATCGCCGGGTCCAGCGGGTTCAGCTTCACCCCGCCGTCCAGGGCCGCCATCGGGTCCAGCCGGATGGACTTTATCCCCAGCGCGTTGGCGATCAGGTTCCACTCGCCGACGCCGTCCTCGCCCTGCGCGTCCAGCACCACCACCTGGCGGTCGCGGAACCTCAACTGCCGCAGCACGTACGTCTTCTCCAGCGCCGACTTGCCGTTGCCGGACTCCCCCAGCACCAGCCAGTGCGGGGCCGGCAGCTGCTGGCCGTACAGCTGGAACGGGTCGTAGACGTAGCCCTTGCCGCTGTACACCTCGCGGCCGATGATCACCCCGGAGTCGCCCAGGCCGGGCGCCGCCGTCGGCAGGTACACCGCCTGCGCCTGGCCGCTGGAGGTGCGCACCGGCAGCCGGGTGGTCTCCACCCGGCCGAACAGGGTGCTGGTGAAGGAATCGGTGAGCTTGCCGAGCATCTACGGGCCTCCGGGGGTCAGCGGCGTCAACGACGTCGGCGGCGTCAGCGGCGGATGCCGGTGGCGAACGGCAGGGTGTTGGCGAACGCCCGGTGGTGCTCGCGGTCGCACCACTCCAGCTTCAGGTAGCTCTTGCCCGCCGACGCCCGGATGGTGCGCTTGTCCCGGGCCAGCGCCTCCGGGCTGCGCGAGGACACCGTCAGGTACCCCACCAGGTTCACCCCGGCCGCGCCGGACGCCAGGTCGTCACCGCGCTGGTCCACCCGGCCGGTGTGCGCCAGGTCGCGCGGGTCCACCGTGCGGTTCATCTTCGCCGCCCGGCTGGCCTCCGCCTCGTCGTTGGTCTTCTCGGTCAGCATCCGCTCGATCGCCACGTCGGTCGGCTCCAGGTCCATGGTCACCGCGACCGTCCGGATCACGTCCGGCGTGTGCACCAGCAGCGGCGCCAGGAAGTTCACCCCGACCGGCGTCAGCGGCCACTCCTTGATCCACGCGGTGGCGTGGCACCACGGCTCCCGGGTCGCCGCCTCGCGGGTCTTCGCCTGCAGGTACTGGGTGTGGGTGGCGTCCAGCTCGGCCGGCCAGGCGTTGCGCCGGCTCATCGCCTGGATGTGGTCGATCGGGTGGTCCGGGTCGTACATCGAGTGGATCAGCGACGCCAGCCGGGCCTGCCCCAGCGGCTGCCGCACCCGGATGTCCGCCTCCGCCAACCGGGCGCAGATGTCGGTCAGTTCACGCGCCATCACGGTCGCCAGGCCGTCGTCCGACCGGTCCCGCCTCTCGCCCCGCCCGTACGCGGTGCGCCCCATCGCGTGCGCCTCGGCCGCCAGGTCCCGGGTGTAGTGCATGCACGCCACCAGGTACGCCCGGTGCTGCTCCGAGGAGGTCGACACCATCGACTGCAGCTGGTCGTAGCTCTCCTGCAGCCAGCGCGGCGCCGCGTGGTCGCCGCGCCGCTCCACGTCCTTGGCGTGCGCGTCCGGGTCGGCCGGCAGGGTGCGGGCCAGGATCTGCAGCCTGGTCACGAAGCCGTCGCCGTTGGCCACGTGCTTGAGCAGCGTGCCGAACCGGTCGACCAGCGCCTCCTGGTCCTCCGAGTCGCGCAGGCCCACGCCCGGGCCCTCGATCTCGATCGCCGCGGTCACCGTCCGCCGCTCCAGGTGCATCAGCACCGCGACCTCGTCCGGCCCGAACGGCGCGGTCAGCCAGCGCAGCCGCCCCACCCCCGGCGGCGGGCCGACCTCCACCTCGCGCCCGTCCAGCCGCGTCCCGGCCTCGTGCACGTCCGGCTTCCACACCGCCCGGCCGCTGCGCACCGTGCGCCGGAACGTCCGGTTGATCTCCACCCACTTGTAGAACGTCCGCCGCCGGTACGGCACGTACACCGCCATGATCGCCAGCAGCGGGAAGCCCACCAGGCCCGCGATCCGCAGCGGCAGCAGGCTCGGGATCAGCCCCCACACCATGCCCAGGCCGGCGCCGGCGATGATCAGCACGATCTCGCCGTTCTCCCGGTTGCGCCCGATCGGCGCGTTCGGCCGCGCCTTGCCGATCAGGTAACTGCGGCGCTGCTGGGCGTACTGGGTGCCGTACTGGCCGAACTGTTCGCTGCTCATCTCCCCGTCACCCTCCCTTCGGGTTGTTGACCGGAGCCTGGACCTGGGCCTGCGCGGGCGGCGCCGCCGGACGGGGGGCGTTCGCCGGCCGGGACGCGTGCGCCGCGATGCCCGCGCCCGCCCCGCCGCCGCCCGCCGGGGCGCCACCGCCGCCCCCGCCCTCCGCGCCACCGCGCGAACCGTGCGTGGAGATGCCCTGCTTCACGAAGTTCGCCGGGCCGTTGATCATCGCGCTGCCGGCCTGCACCGCACTCGCCCGGGCCCGCCGCATCGCCATCAGCTCGTCGCCGAAGCCCGGCACGAACCGGTACACCGCCGCACTGGCGAAGATCGACAGGAACAGGATCGCCAGCCCCGCCAGCACCCGGCTGAAGTCGTCGTCCGCCCCCGCGCCGGTCGCCACCGCGCCCGCCAGCCCCAGGATGATCACCACGATCGGCTTCGCCAGGTCCACCGCCAGCATCATCGCGGCCCACCGGCGGACGTGCTTCCACATCTGCTTGTCCACCAGCCCCGCGTACACCGCCGTCCCCAGCAGCGCACCCACGTACAGCATCGCCGCCCGGATCACCAGCTCCACCCACAGCACCGCCGCGGCCAGCACCGCCACCAGCGACACCAGGATCAGGATCAGCGGACCGCCGCCGATGCTCCCCTTCTCCAGGGTGTCCGCGAACCCGCCCAGGTACGTGCCCGTGTCGGACTTCGTCCCCGCCGCGATCGCGTCCGTCAGCCCGTCGGTGACCGTCACCACCGTGTACAGGATCAGCGGCGTGAACGCCGAGGCGATCACCGTCAGCCACAGGAACCCGACCGCCTCGCCGAACGCCTGCCCCAGCGCCGCCCCGCGCACCGCGCGCTTCGTCACCGCCAGCAGCCACAGCACCAGCGTGATCACCGTCGAGACCGCGAACACCACCGCGTACTGCTGCAGGAACGCCGCGTTCGTGAAGTCGACCTTCGTCGTCCCGTCGATCGCCCCCGACAACTGCCGCACCACCCACGCCGCCGCCTGCGCGCACCCCTTCGCCAACGACCCCAACGGGTCGGTGACCCCGGAGACGGTGCCGGACCCGGGGATCACGGTGGCCCCGGGCGGAGCGCACAGCTTGTCGGCGCCGAGGACCGTCGCGTCGTTGCCCGCGCACTTGGTGCCGCTCGGGCTCGGCGTCGGATCGGCGGCCGCGACGCCCTGCACGACCAGCAGCGCGGCGAGTTGGAGCACGCTCAGTGCGGCGCCGAGCACCCCGGCGCGGCGCAGGAAGCGCAGTCTGGGCGCCTCAGCGGGCATAGCGGAACCCTCCGAACTGCTGGACGGCATCGGCGATCTCTTTCGCGGTGGCCGCCTGCTGGTCGCCCGGCAGGGGGGCGGGGCCCGCGGCGCGGGAGTAGTCGGTGAGCTTCCAGTCGCTGCCGGTCCAGCGCATGGTGACGGTCAGGGTGTACCAGTCCTGGGTGACCGGGACGACCGAGCCCTCGCCCGCCAGGCCGTACAGGCCGGTGCACCAGACGTCGACCCGGGTGGCGGTGTCCGCCCCGTTGGTGGTGCGGGTGCCGATCGGGACGATCCGGCTGACGAAGGTCTGGCCCTTCGGTGCCTTGCCCTGCGCGTCCAGCCCGTAGCGCGCGTTGGTCTCCGGCGTGAACGCCTGGTCCAGGCGGGCCTGCAGGGCCGGCAGGGCGGTGGGGTCGGCGACGGTGGCCAGCACGGTGCGGCGGCTGTCGGTGCGGAACATGTCCGCGGAGCCCAGCGCCACCGCGTAGTTGGCGGCGGCGGACTGCGCGCCCTGGTCGGTGTGCGGGTAGCCGGTGCCGATGCCGTTGGACGTGGTGGCGACGGGCTGCTGGCCGCTGGCGGCGGTGCGGTCGGGGGAGGCGCCGGCGCCGGGGGCGCGGTCGCCGGAGGTGCTGGTGCCGCCGCGGCCGGCCGCGGGCTTGTCCCGGTTGGCGACGGCGACGGCGACCACCAGCAGGGTGACGATGCCCAGGACGGTCAGGAGGGTGCGAAGCGGCCGGGCCTGACGGCCCGTCGCGGGGGTGGTCTGTTCGGCGACCGGTAGCCGCGTACGGGTGTGCGGCTGGTCGTCGGACAACGGCACGGGGCCCTCCTGGTGGGCGCCGCCGCGCGGGGCGCGCGCGGCGGCGTGACGGGTGCTCGGCGGAGAAGTGCGGGGCGGCGGGCCGGCGGGCCGGATCAGCGGCGCCGGACGGTGAGTTGCCCGATCGTCAGATGGCCATGCCGTACACAATGGTGAACAGGGTGCCGAGCGAACCAATGATGAACACGCCGGTCAGGCCCGCGACGATCAGCCCCTTGCCCTGTTCGGCGCTGAAGGTGTCACGCATCGCGGTGGCGCCGATCCGCTGCTTGGCGGCGCCCCAGATGGCGATGGCCAGGCAGACCAGGATCGCCACCGCCATCACGACCTGGACCATCACCCGGGCCGAGGAGCCGAGCGTGGCGAACGGGCCCCAGTCCGGGGCGATCCCACCGATGATGGTGTCGATGTTGGCCTTCTTGGGCGGATCCTCCGCCAGGTACCGGATCACTGTGCTGTCCACGTTCAGGTCCATCCCATCTCACCGCCCGATCAGGAAAATTCAAGGCCCCGGACCACGGTCGAGCGAAGGGGCAGGTCCTATTCTTGGCCAGATCTGACGTCGACTTGGCTGCTTCTCGCGGATTGCTCGTGGCAGGACCGGACGCTCCGCCAGGATGTCCGGTGGCTCCAAGGATACTTCCCGCCCGTGGTATCTGTGATGATTGCACCGGGCAATTGCGTAACAGGACATGGCCGCTGACGTTCCGTCGGGATGGTGCTGGATGGTGCTCCGGAAGGCTCGGGCGGCAGGTGCCGCGACGGTGGTGCTGGCCATCGGCTTCGTGGGTGTGGTGACCCTCGGGACGTATGCGGCCAGTGGGGTTCCCGAGTCCTCCTCGGCCACCCTCGGACTGTCCGGCGGAACGGTGCCGGCCGCCTACCGGACGCAGATCCAGAAATGGGGCGCGCTCTGCCCGGAGATCTCGGCGCCGATGCTGGCCGCGCAGCTCTACCAGGAAAGCGGTTTCGACCCGGCCGCGAAGAGTCCGGTGGGAGCATCCGGCATGGCTCAGTTCATGCCCGGCAGCTGGGACGCCTTCAGCGTCGACGGTGACGGCGACGGCAAGCGGGACGTCTGGAACCCGCTCGACGCGATCGCTTCCGCCGCCAGCTACGACTGCCTGTTGGCCAAGCAGGTCGCCAACGTCCCCGGCGACCGGCAGGCGAACATGCTGGCCGCCTACAACGCCGGCCCCGGCGCGGTGTCCCAGCACCGGGGGATCCCGCCCTACAAGGAGACCCAGGGCTACGTCCGCAGCATCCAGGCGCTGGCGAAGTCCTTCACCGCGCCGGCCGACCCGGGCGTGCAGCTGGCGCTGTCCAAGGAGGCGACCGGGGCGATCTGGTTCGCGCAGAGCAAGCTGGGCACCGACTACCTGTGGGGCGGCACCGGGCAGTCCTGGGAGAACGGGCGGTTCGACTGCTCGGGCCTGACCAAGATCGCGTACGAGAGCGTGGGCATCGAACTGCCCCGGGTGGCCAACGACCAGTGGTACGCCGGGCCGCACCCGTCCCGGGACCAACTCCGCCCCGGCGACCTGGTGTTCTTCGCCAACGACCTGGAGGACCCGCGCACCATCCACCACGTCGGCATCTACGTCGGCGGCGGCTACATGATCGACGCGCCGCACACCGGGGCCAAGGTCCGCTACGACACCATCGACCAGCGGGACTACATCGGGGCGACCCGGGTCACCCCGGACGGCGCCGCCGCGCTGCCCGACCGGAACCTGAACGACGGCACCATCACGAAGAGCGAGACGCCGAAGGTCGACTGACCGCGCCCCGTCCGCCCCGACCCGCCCCGACGGTCGGATCCGGTCTCGGCATGTGCATGCGCGGTGGACAGTCAGTCAATTTTCCATAACGGTACGTTTCGACGGAAACCGCGGCGGCCTTGATCGCGTTGACTGGGGAGGCTGCCGGTCGTCCGCACCCGGAAGCACCACGACCTGGGACCACTGCGGAGAGCGGACAGGGAGGTGCGGCGTGCCGACGCTGCTCGCGGACGCCGGATCCGGTTCGGGCGACCCGGATCTCGGCCTGCTCAAGGCCGTCAACGGCCTGGCCGCGGACGCCCCCGGCTGGCTGGACTCACTGGTCGCCTGGACGGCCGAGTACGGCATCCTGCTCGGCCTGGCCGCGATCGGCCTGACCGCCTGGCTGAGCGCCCGCCGCCGGCCGGACGCCCCGGTCGCGGTGGCGGGCGTGCTGTGGGCACCGCTCGCGGTGGCCATCGCCGAGCTGGCCAACCTGCCGATCTCCAAGCTGGTCGACCGGCCCCGGCCGTTCGTCACCCACCCCGAGCTGGACGTCCTGGTGCCCGGCAAGGAGGACACCCTGTCCTTCGTCAGCGACCACTCGGCGATGTCGATGGGCATCGCGGTCGCGCTGTTCCTGGTCAACCGCAGGCTGGGCCTGGCGGCCGGCGCGCTGGCCCTGCTGCAGGGCTTCTGCCGGCTGTTCGTGGGCGTGCACTACCCGACCGACGTGCTCGGCGGCTACGCGCTGGCCACCGCCGTGGTGCTGCTGCTGGCCCCGATCGCCATGGCCGTCCTGGTGCCGCTGTGCCACGCGCTGTCCCGGGGCGCGCTGCGCCCGCTGGTGGTGGCCCGCGCCTCCGCCGCGGACTCCGGGCGCCGCCGCCAGTCCGCGCCGTCCGGCCGTCGCTCCGGCCGCCGCGCGGGCCGCGACCGCGACCGGGGCCGGGACCACGAGCCGGACCACGAGTCCGACCTCGCCGCCTGACCCGCACCCGTTCCGGCCGACCGGCCGGGCCTCGCAGCCGCCGTTCAGCCGCCGTGCTCCGCGAGGTGCTCCGCGGCGTCCCGCCGTGACTTGTCCCGGGAGCGCCGCCCGGGGGCGAACCAGCCGCAGTCGCACCGGGCGAAGCTGAACGAGCCGCGTTCCGTCACCTCCACCCGGTGCTCGGCCGGGTGGTCGGTCCGCGTCGTCCCGCCGGGCGCCCCGGGGCGCTGGTCTGCCACATCCTTCACCGTATCCCGCCCGCGCGGCGCGGCGTGCCGCCCGTCCGGTGAACAACGGCGTAACCTTCCGCGCCCCAACTCGTTTGCCTGGCAAGCGCTCTGCCCATCCGGGGCGGTTGCTTGCCGGGTCATCCGGGGCCCGAGGGGGTTGTCGAAGAAGTGAAGAAGCTCAACCGCGCCGCGGCCGCGGCCCTGCTCGTCACCGTGCTGTCGGCCTGCAGCGGCGGCGGCCAGGACCGGCCGGGTTCCGCCGACCAGCTCTCCGCCGACCCACTGACCGCGGTCCGCTCGGCCGCCGACATCACCGGCCGCACCGGTTCGGTGAGCGCCGCCACGGAGCTGATCACCGAGTCCGCCGACAAGAAGGCGGTGTTCAAGGGCACCGGCGGCTACGACTACGTGAAGCGGATCGGCCGGCTGGAGGTCGACGTGCCGCCGGGCGCCGCCACCACCGGGAAGATCACCGAGGTGGTGCTGCCCGGCACGGTGTACCTGCAGAACAGCGGCGCGAAGATCCCCGAGGGCAAGTGGGTCAAGCTGGACGTGCGCCAGCTCCCGGACGGCAACCTGGTGAGCTCCGGCGCCACCGACCCGGCCACCGCGGCGGGCGCGCTGCGCGGCGCGCAGAGCGCCGAGCTGGTCGGCACCGAGCCGGCCGACGGCGGGGAGCTGAAGCACTACAAGGGCACCCTGGACCTGGCGAAGGCCGCCGACGCGACCGGCGGCCGCGGGGCGGACGGCCTGCGGATGGCCGCCCAGACCTTCACGGTGAAGGAGGTCCCGTACGAGGTCTGGCTGGACGGGCAGGGCCGGCTGCACAAGGTGGTGGAGAACTTCACCTTCGCCGGGGTGGCCGGCTCCACCGCGGCCAAGGACCAGGTCAAGGTGGTGTCCACGCTGTCGCTGGCCGACTTCGGCAAGCCGGTGGAGGCCGCCGAGCCCGCCGCCGCCGACATCTACTCGATGAAGGCCAGTCCCTCCCCGAAGTGACCGGCCCCGCCGGACGGGCCCACCCGTTTCGGACGGCAGAGATGGCCCGTCCGTGCCATGTGGCCCGGCCCGCGGCTCCCTACGCTGGTACGGGGCGGGCAGGCCGGTGCGGCGGACGGGGCGCGGAAGGGGTGGAGGCCATGGCATCCGGGGAGAGCGGCACCCGCGGCCACGACCGAGCCGCGCTGGACGAGATCGACCTGGCCGGCGAGCTGATGATCGCCGCCTCGGCCAGCCGCGCGGAGCGGCTGGCCGCCGAGCAGATCGACGAGGTCCTGCTGGCCCGCCACCGCGCACCGGGGCCGGCTGGGGACGGGCCGGCGGACGGGGACGGGCGCGGTTCCGGGTCCTGACGGGCCGTCGGCGTCAGGTGCGCAGCAGCCGGGCGATGGCCGCGCTGGCCTCGGCGACCTTGGCGTTCAGCTCCTCGCCGCCGTCCTCCGCGGCGGCCGCGGCGGCGACGCAGTGCCGCAGGTGCTCCTCCAGCAGGGAGAGCGCGAAGGACTGCAGCGCCTTGGTGGAGGCGGACACCTGGGTGAGGATGTCGATGCAGTAGACGTCCTCGTCGACCATCCGCTGCAGGCCGCGGATCTGACCCTCGATCCGGCGCAGCCGCTTGAGGTGCGCCTCCTTGTCGCCGCTGTAGCCGTGCGGCCCGGTGGCCGCGGGGCCGCCGTGGCAGGCCGCCGGCGCGGTGTCGGTGCTCGGGGTGTCGATGGTGGTCATCCGGTCCGCCCTCTTGGTCTCGGTACTCGGCCCGCCCCCGGCCTCCGGCCGGGAGGTGCTCCCCTGTCCAACACGCGGCGCCAGCCGCGTGTTCCGCCGTCCGGGCGTCAGGTCAGAGATCCCCGTGCAGAGCGGGAGCAAACCGGCGTGTCGTGGGACACACTTAGGGCGCGCGTCGGCAACCCCGTGTCCACCAGTGGGGCGCGTGCGCCTAGCATCGTCAAGTACCGACCCCGCACATCGGAGATTTCCGTGCGTTTTAGCCTGACCCCGAAGGAGACGAGCTTCTACGACATGTTCGCCGCCGCCGCGGAGAACCTCGTCGTCGGATCGAAGCTCCTGCTGGAACTACTGGGCTCTGACGTGTCAGCCCGCGCGGAGATCGTCGAGCGCATGCGCGCCGCCGAGCACGCGGGCGACGACACCACCCATGCGATCTTCCACCAGCTGAACTCCTCGTTCATCACCCCGTTCGACCGGGAGGACATCTACAACCTGGCCTCCTCGCTGGACGACATCATGGACTTCATGGAGGAGGCCGTCGACCTGGTCGTGCTGTACGACATCGAGACCCTCCCGAAGGGCATCGAGCAGCAGATCGAGGTGCTGGCCCGGGCGGCCGAGCTGACCGCGGAGGCGATGCCCAACCTGCGGTCGATGTCGAACCTCACCGAGTACTGGATCGAGGTCAACCGGCTGGAGAACCAGGCGGACCAGATCCACCGCAAGCTGCTGGCCCACCTGTTCTCCGGCCAGTACGAGGCGATCGAGGTGTTGAAGCTCAAGCAGGTCGTGGACGTCCTCGAGGAGGCGGCCGACGCGTTCGAGCACGTGGCCAACACGGTGGAGACCATCGCGGTCAAGGAGTCCTGACCTCCGTGGACATGGCAGCACTGATCGTCGTCATCGGCGTCGCTTTCTTCTTCACGTACACGAACGGCTTCCACGACTCCGCCAACGCGATCGCCACCTCGGTCTCCACCCGGGCGCTGACGCCCCGGGCGGCGCTGGCGATGGCCGCGGTGATGAACCTGGCGGGCGCCTTCCTCGGCAGCGGGGTGGCGAAGACCGTCTCCGAGGGGATCATCGAGACCCCGACCGGCAGCAAGGGCATGGCGATCCTGTTCTCGGCCCTGGTCGGGGCGATCGCCTGGAACCTGGTCACCTGGTACTTCGGCCTGCCGTCCTCCTCCTCGCACGCGCTGTTCGGCGGCATGGTGGGCGCGGCGCTGGCCGGCGGCATCGGCGTGGTCTGGCACGGCGTCATCGAGAAGATCATCATCCCGATGATCGTCTCGCCGGTGGTCGGCCTGATCGGCGGCTTCCTGGTGATGCTGGCGATCCTGTGGATCTTCCGGCGGGCCAACCCGCACCGGGCCAAGCGCAACTTCCGGGTGGCGCAGACCGCCTCGGCGGCGGCGATGGCGCTGGCGCACGGTCTGCAGGACGCGCAGAAGACCATGGGCATCGTGGTGATGGCCCTGACCATCTCCGGCCACCAGTCCGGCAACGGCATCCCGATCTGGGTGAAGATCTCCTGCGCCACGATGCTCTCGCTGGGCACCTACGCGGGCGGCTGGCGGATCATGCGCACCCTGGGCCGGAAGATCATCGAGCTGGACCCGCCGCAGGGCTTCGCCGCCGAGGCCACCGCCTCCGCGGTCATGTACGTCACCTCGTTCGTCTACGCGGCGCCGATCTCCACCACCCACGTGATCACCTCGGCGATCATGGGCGTGGGCGCCACCAAGCGGGTCCGCGCGGTCCGCTGGGGGGTGGCGAAGAACATCGTGATGGGCTGGTTCATCACCATGCCGGCGGCGGCGATCGTGGCCGCCGCGATGTACGGGATCGTGAACCTGCTGATCCTCTGACCGGCCCCGCGCACCGAAGGCGGAAGGGCCCGCCCCCACAGCACGGGGGCGGGCCCTTCCTCTTCTGACTCCGCGGCGGCACCGCCATGCAGCGCCGCGGAGCAGCTCGTACGGCCCCGGGACGGGCCTCCGGTCAGCCGAAGCGGCCGGAGATGTAGTCCTCGGTGGCCTGGACCGACGGGTTGGAGAAGATCCGCTGGGTGTCGTCGAGCTCGACCAGCTTGCCCGGCTGGCCGACGCCCGCCAGGTTGAAGAACGCGGTGCGGTCGGAGACGCGGGCCGCCTGCTGCATGTTGTGGGTCACGATCACGATGGTGAACTGCGACTTCAGCTCGCCGATCAGGTCCTCGATGGCGAGGGTGGAGATCGGGTCGAGGGCCGAGCAGGGCTCGTCCATCAGCAGCACCTCGGGCTCGACCGCGATCGCCCGGGCGATGCACAGGCGCTGCTGCTGGCCGCCGGACAGGCCCGCGCCGGGCTTGTTCAGGCGGTCCTTGACCTCGTTCCACAGGTTGGCGCCCTGGAGGGACTTCTCCACCACGCCGTCCAGCACGGACTTCTTCTTCACGCCGGCCAGCTTGAGGCCGGCCACCACGTTGTCGTAGATCGACATGGTGGGGAACGGGTTGGGGCGCTGGAACACCATGCCGACCGATCGGCGGACGGCGACCGGGTCGACGTTGGCGCCGTACAGGTTCTCGTCGTCCAGCATCACCTTGCCCTCGACCCGGGCGCCGGGGATCACCTCGTGCATCCGGTTGAGGGTGCGCAGGAAGGTGGACTTGCCGCAGCCCGAGGGGCCGATGAAGGCGGTCACCGAGCGGGGCTCGATGGTCATCGAGATGTCCTCGATGGCGCGGGTGGAGCCGTAGTAGGCGGACAGTCCGCTGACGTCGATGCGCTTGGCCATGATCTTTCGTCTTCTCTCGTCTGTTCGTACGTCAGTCGGTGTCAGTGCCCGCCCTTGGGCGAGCGCCAGCGCGCGATGCCCCGGGCGATGAGGTTGAGACCCATCACGAAGGCGATCAACACGAGGGCGGCGCCCCAGGCGCGCTGGTAGCCGAAGTCGTTGTTGATCTGCGAGTACTGCTGCCAGATGTAGAGCGGCAGCGACTGCTGCGGTCCGTTGAACGGGTCGCTGTTGATGAAGTCGGCGCCGAACACCAGCATCATCACGGGGGCGGTCTCACCGGTGATGCGGGCGACCGCCAGCATCACACCGGTGGTGATGCCACCGACGGCCGTGGGCAGGACGATCCGCAGGATGGTCTTCCAGCGCGGCACACCGAGCGCGTACGAGGCCTCGCGCAGCTCGTTCGGGACGAGCTTGAGCATTTCCTCGGTGGAGCGGACCACGACCGGCATCATCAGGATGGCCAGCGCGAGGCTGCCCGAGAAGCCGGAGTACTCGAAGCCCAGCGCGATGTTCCAGAGCGAGAGGACGAACAGGCCGGCCACGACCGACGGGATGCCGGTCATGACGTCGACGAAGAAGGTGACCGCCTTGGCGAGCCGGCCGCGGCCGTACTCCACCAGGTAGACGGCGGTGAGCAGGCCGATCGGCGCGGCGATCAGGGTGGCCAGCAGGACCTGCTCGATGGTGCCGATGATGGCGTGGTAGATGCCGCCGTCCGGGCTGAGGGTGGCGACGACGCCCTTCATCGAGTGGGTGAGGAAGTCGCCGTTGATCGCCCCGATGCCCTGCTGGACGGTGTAGACCGTCAGCGAGACCAGCGGGACGACGGCGCAGATGAAGGAGACCCAGACCAGCGAGGTGGCGAACCGGTCCTTGGCCTGGCGGCGGCCCTCGACCGAGGCCGAGACGGCGTAGCCGGCCAGGACGAACAGCAGTGCGGAGATCAGGCCCCACTGGATGTGGCTCTTGAGCCCGGCGGCGGCGCCGATGCCGCAGCCCACCGCGATCGAGGCGGCGGCGATGCCGGCCGGCGCCCAGCGGGGCAGCCGGGCCGCGGTCAGCCGGTGGCTGAGCTGCGGGGTGGCGTCGGTGACGGTGGAGATGGCGCTCACGCGGCGGCCCCCGAGTACTCCTTGCGACGGGCGATGATCATGCGGGCCGCGCCGTTCACCAGCAGGGTGATGACGAACAGGACCAGGCCGGAGGCCATCAGGGCGTCCCGGCCCAGCGGCTGGGCCTCGTTGAACTTGAGCGCGATGTTCTGCGCGAAGGTGCCGCCGCCCGGGTCGAGCAGGTGCAGCGAGAGCTTGCTGCTGGTGGACAGCACGGTGGCGACCGCGATGGTCTCGCCGAGCGCGCGGCCCAGGCCGAGCATCGACGCGGAGATGATGCCGGGGCGGCCGAACGGCAGCACCGCGGTGCGGATGGTCTCCCAGCGGGTCGCGCCGAGCGCGAGCGCCGCCTCCTCGTGCATCCGCGGGACCTGCCGGAACACCTCGCGGGTGACCGCGGTGATGATCGGCAGCACCATGATCGCCAGCAGGATGCCGACGGTGAACAGGTTGCGCGCCGGGACGCCCGCGGTGGACTGGCCGAAGATGTACGTCCAGCCCAGGTACTGGTCCATCCAGCTGGTCAGGCCGTCCATGTGCGGGACCAGGAACAGCACGCCCCACAGGCCGTAGACGATCGACGGGACGGCGGCCAGCAGGTCCACCAGGTAGGCGAACGGCTGGGCGATCCGGCGCGGCGCGTAGTGCGAGATGAACAGCGCGATGCCGACCGAGACCGGGACCGCGATGACCATCGCGATCAGCGCGCTGACCAGGGTGCCGAAGGTGAGAACGGCGATGCCGAACACCGGCTTCGCGGCGTCCGGGGTCCACTCGAAGGTGGTGAGGAAGTTGCCCTCGTTCTTGCCCAGGGCGAGGGCGGAGCGGTAGGCGAGGAAGCCTGCGATGGCGGCCATGATGACCAGCAGCAGGATGCCCGAGCCGCGGGAGAGGTTGAAGAACAGGCTGTCACCGCGGCGGCTGTCGCCCCGGCTCCGTCGAACCCGTCCCCGCGCGTCGGCGGGGGGTGCAGAAGTCATGGTCGTTTACTCCGGTCTGGCGGCGCTGCCCCGCGGAGGGCGGCACCTTGGCGGCGGTGCCCCGGACGTTCTCGTGGTGGGTGGTGCGTGTGCTGCGTGCCGACGGGTGCCCCGGCCGGGCGGCCCCTCCCCCTCCTTCGGGGGCCGCCCGGCCGGTCGTCGTCCGGCCCCGGATCAGGCCAGGGCGTCGATGTGGGACTTGACCTTGGTGGCGAGCTCGGCCGGCAGCGGCACGTAGCCGACGGCGCCGATGGCCTGCTGGCCGGCGTCGCTGACGGTGTAGTTCAGGAAGGACTTCAGGACCGGCAGGCTGTCGGCCTTGTTGCCCTTGTCGCAGACGATCTCGTAGGTGACCAGGGTGATCGGGTAGTTGCCCTCGGCCTTGGTCGCGTAGTCGATGTCCAGCGCCAGGTCGGCACCGGTGCCGACGACCTTGGCGGAGGCCAGGGTGGCGGCGGCGTTGGCGGCGGTGGCCTCGACCGGCTTGGAGGCGCCGGTGTTGATCGCGGCGCTGTTCAGCTTGTTGGTCTGGGCGTAGGAGAGCTCGACGTAGGAGATCGAGTTCTTGGTCTGCTTGACCAGGGCCGCGACACCGGCGGAGCCGTTCGCGGACTGGCCGCCCTGGCCCGCCCACGCCTTGGCGGCCGGGTACTTCCAGTTGCCGCCGCCGGCCTTGGCCAGGTAGCCGGTCAGGTTGGCGGTGGTGCCGGAGTCCTCCGAGCGGTGGATCGCCTGGATCGCGGCGTCCGGCAGGGTGACGCCCGGGTTCAGCGCGGCGATCGCCGGGTCGTTCCACTTGGTGATCTGCGAGTCGAAGATCTTCGCCAGGGTCGGGCCGTCCACGACGAGCTTGTCGACGCCGTCGATGTTGAAGACGATCGAGACCAGGCCGGCGACCATCGGAAGGTCGATCGCCTGGCCACCGGTGCAGACGGCCTTGGAGGCGTCGACCTCGGCGGGCTTCAGGGCCGAGTCGGAACCCGCGAAGGCGATCTTGCCCTGGTTGAACTGGGTGACACCGGCGCCGGAACCGCCACCGGAGTAGGTCAGGGTCGCGCTGGAGCAGGCGGCGCTGTAGGCGGCCTTCCAGACGTCGATGGCCGGAGACTGCGCGGTCGAACCCGCGCCCAGCAGCTGGCCGCCCTTGTCGGCGCACGCGATCTTGGCGGCGGTCGCTCCGCCCGCGGTCGAGGCGCCCGAGGAGGACTTGCCGGTGTTGTCGTCCGTGCCGCAAGCCGAGAGCGACAGCGTGGAGACGAGCGCGACGGCACCGATGGCGAGGGCCTT
Source organism: Kitasatospora sp. NRRL B-11411 (assembly GCF_000721345.1). Classification (NCBI taxonomy): domain Bacteria; kingdom Bacillati; phylum Actinomycetota; class Actinomycetes; order Kitasatosporales; family Streptomycetaceae; genus Kitasatospora; species Kitasatospora sp. NRRL B-11411. The sequence continues at coordinate 149,899 of NZ_JOGH01000006.1, forward strand.
GGAGCGGCCGTTCCGCAGGTTCACTGGGTGTCCCTTTCTGAGGCAATGCCGGTCTCGGAACGACCGGTTTTGCTGTGGTCCGGGGCCCTTTCGGCCCTCCGGTAACCCAGAAGTTAGGCAGGACAGGTGACGCGTCAGCCGGTCGCAAATGAACGGGGAGTGAACCTCGAAGGGACGTCAGGAAACTGCGGCCGGTAGTAACGGTTGCGTCACGGTGCGGGCGCGGGCAGATCACCCGTACGACCTGTGCGAACCACCCGGTCCCGTCCCGGCCCCCCGGTCAGCCGAGCAGCAGCTCCAGCAGCGCGTCCACCAGCACCCGGTCGCGCGGGTGCGTCAGCCGCTCCTTGGCCCGCTTCGGCGGCAGCCACTCCAGCCGGTCCACCTCCCGGTTGGGCCGGAACGCGCCACCCGTCGGCACCGCCGACCAGTACCGGACCTCCTTCGGCCGGCCGTGCGCCAGGTAGTGCTGCACCGGCAGCTCCGGCCCCAGCACGCAGCGCATCCCGGTCTCCTCCCGCACCTCGCGCAGCGCCGCCGCCCGCCAGCCCTCCCCCGGGTCCAGCTTCCCCTTCGGCAGGCTCCAGTCGTCGTACTTGGGCCGGTGCACCAGGGCGATCCGCGGCTTCTTCCGCCCCTTGCCGCCCTTCTTCGGCGGCCCCGGCACCCAGAGCACCGCCCCCGCCGCCAGCACCGTCGAACGGGGGCCCGCCGCCGGCCGGCGGTCGGTGCGGGAGCCGCCCGACCGCGCCGGGGCACGGTCGGGCGCCGAGGAGCGATCGGGCATCTGCGGCACGCGGTCCATCCGGGCGGGGAACGAGGGTCTCAGTCCGACAGCGCCGCCACCGGACCGACCAGCCCGGGCGCCACCCCCGGCCACTGGCGCCCGAAAGCGTACCGGGCCGACTCCACCTCCAGCCGCTGATCGGCGTGCACCACGCCCAGCACGTACGCCGTCGCCGGGGTGATCCGCGGCGTGCGCGCCGCCGTCGCCACCGTCGCCGCCGCGTCCGACGCCTCCTGGTGGCGCGCCAGCACCCCGTCCAGCTCGGCCAGCCCGTCCCCCGGTGCCCCGCACACCTCCAGCGCGTACCGGGCCCGCTTCACCAGGATCCGGGCCCGCAGCCACGGCTCGTCGTCCGCCGCCAGCGCCGCGTCCGCGTCCGCCGGGGTGCGCGCCGCCGGCACCCCGCCCGGCTCCGCCTCCCGGGCCGGGGGGCCCAGCCGGTGCAGCCCCGCCCCGCCGTACGCCTGCGCCGCCCGCTGCCACGGCAGCCGCTCGCCCGCGCCCAGCAGCGCCGCCAGCGCCGCCCCGGTCTGCGGCAGCAGCGCCGCCACCGGCTCTGCGGCCGCCGGCGCCACCAGCGGCACGTCCCCGGCCAGCAGCGTCATCCGGTCGGCCAGCGCGTGCAGCCGGGCCGAGCGCAGCTCCTGCAGCAGCGCGGTGTGCGCCCGGGTCCGGGCCAGCGTCAACTGCCGCTCCAGCAGCGCCCGGGCCTTCGGCGCGCCCGCGTGCCCGGCCAGCATGCCCGCCCCGTCCGGGGAGGTGTCGGCCAGCGAGTCCAGCGCGCCCAGCAGCCGCACCGCCCGCCGCTGGTAGCCCGGCTCCTGGGCGAGCAGGTTGAGCAGCCAGCGCAGCTCGGTGCGCGACTCCTGCGCCCACTCGGCCTCGAACGCCGCCGCGAAGGTGTGCAGCGCCCCGCCGATCCGGCGCACCGCGCGCAGCAGGTCGTCCGCCGCCTGCGCCGACGCCGGGAGCGCCCCCGGTCTGGACCCCGCCTCGCCGACCGCCTGCGGCAGGGCGCGCAGGAACGCGCCCGCCTGGGCGGTCAGGTAGCCGGCAAGGACCTCCCCGGCGGTCGCGGCGCGCGCCACCGGGGCCGTCGTCGGCGCATCGGTCATGGCTGTGGCTCTCCCCGATTTCCTCCCTGGGCCTGCCCCAGGGGTGCAGTCCGCCCGCGCCGGGAGCCCCGGCGCGGGCGGGGTGCCGCTCAGCGCGCGGCGGCGGAGCCGCGGTTGCGGCGGCGCGAGTCGATCAGCAGGTCCTGGACGTGGCGCAGCGGCCGGCCCTCGGCGTCCTGGGCGTGCCTGGTCCAGGTGCCGTCGGCGCCCAGGTGCCAGGAGTCGGTCTCGTCCGAGACGCCCAGGTCCAGCAGCCCGTTCAGCTCGGCCCGGTGCGCCGGGTCGGTGACCCGCACCAGCGCCTCGATCCGGCGGTCCAGGTTGCGGTGCATCATGTCGGCGCTGCCGATCCACACCTCCGGGTCGCCGCCGTTGCCGAACACGAACACCCGCGAGTGCTCCAGGAACCGCCCGAGGATCGACCGCACCCGGACGTTCTCGCTCAGCCCCGGCACGCCCGGCCGGATCGCGCAGATGCCGCGCACCCACACGTCCACCGGCACCCCGGCCTGCGAGGCCCGGTACAGCGCGTCGATCACCACCTCGTCGACGATCGAGTTGACCTTGACCTTGACGAAGGCCGGCCGCCCGGCCCGGTGGTGCGCGATCTCCCCGTTGATCCGCGCCACCAGCCCGTCCCGCAGCCCGCGCGGCGCGGTCAGCAGCCGCCGGTACGACTCGCGCCGCGAGTACCCCGACAGCCGGTTGAACAGGTCCGACAGGTCCGCGCCGACCTGCGGGTCGGCCGTCAGCAGGCCCAGGTCCTCGTACAACCGGGCCGTCTTCGGGTGGTAGTTGCCGGTCCCGACGTGCGAGTACCGGCGCAGCGTGTCGCCCTCCTGCCGGACCACCAGCGACAGCTTGCAGTGCGTCTTCAGCCCGACCAGGCCGTACACCACGTGGCAGCCGGACTCCTCCAGCTTCCGGGCCCACTTGATGTTCGCCTGCTCGTCGAACCGGGCCTTGATCTCCACCAGCACCAGCACCTGCTTGCCGGACTCCGCCGCGTCGATCAGCGCGTCCACGATCGGCGAGTCACCGGAGGTGCGGTACAGCGTCTGCTTGATCGCCAGCACGTGCGGGTCCGCGGCGGCCTGCTCCAGGAACGCCTGCACCGAGGTCGAGAACGAGTCGTACGGGTGGTGCAGCAGCACGTCCCGCTCGCGCATCGCGCCGAAGATGTCCGGCAGCGTCGCCGACTCCACGTCGGTCAGCCCGCGCGCCGTGCCCGCCACGAACTTCGGGTAGCGCAGCTCCGGCCGGTCCAGGTCGGCGATCCCGAACAGCCCGGTCAGGTCCAACGGCCCGGGCAGCGGGAAGACCTCCGCCTCGGTGATGTTCAGCTCCCGCACCAGCAGGTCCAGGATGTACGGGTCGATCGACTCCTCGACCTCCAGCCGCACCGGCGGGCCGAAGCGGCGCCGCATCAGCTCCTTCTCCAGCGCCTTCAGGATGTTCTCGGTGTCGTCCTCCTCCACCTCCAGGTCCTCGTTGCGGGTGACCCGGAACGCGTGGTGGGCGAGCACCTCCATCCCCGGGAACAGCTCCTCCAGGTGCGCCCCCATCACGTCCTCCAGCGGCACGTACCGCTGCGGCGACGCCTCCAGGAACCTCGACAGCGACTGCGGCACCTTCACCCGGGCGAAGTGCTTGTGCCCCGACACCGGGTTGCGCACCACCACCGCCAGGTTCAGCGACAGCCCCGATATGTACGGGAACGGGTGCGCCGGGTCGACCGCCAGCGGCGTCAGGACCGGGAAGATCTGCTGCCGGAACAGCGTGTGCAGCCGGGCCTGCTCGGTCTCCGCCAGGTCCGGCCAGCGCACCAGCTCGATGCCCTCGGCCGCCAGGTCCGGCAGCACCTCCTGCTGGAAGGTCGCCGCGTGACGCGCCATCAACTCGCGCGAACGCCGCCAGATCAGGTCCAGCACCTCGCGCGGCTGCAGACCGGACGCCGAACGCTGCGCCACCCCGGTGGCGATCCGACGCTTCAGGCCGGCCACCCGCACCATGAAGAACTCGTCCAGGTTGGACGCGAAGATCGCCAGGAACTTGGCCCGCTCCAGCAGCGGGATGTTCGGGTCCTCCGCGAGCTCCAGCACCCGCTCGTTGAACGCCAGCCAGCTGCGCTCGCGGTCCAGGAACCGGCCCTGCGGCAGCTCCGCCTCCTCCGCGCCCCGCCCGTCGGGCGAACCCGCGGCACCCGCCGGGAAGGCCGCCGACACCGCCGCGGGCAACGCCGTCGCCGCCCGCACCGGCTCGGCCTTGGCGTCCGCCTTCTGCCCGGCCTGCTGCCCAGCCCTCGGCCCGGCCTTCTGCTCCGTCCGGGCCGCGGGCCTGGGCGCCGCCTCGGGCTCCTCCGTGTCGGATGCCGCCTTGGCGTCGGCGGACCGGGTCTTGGCGCGCGCCGACACCGCCCGCGGCTTGGCGTCCTTGGCGTCCTTGGCGTCCTTGGCCGCCGTCCCGGCGGCGTCCTTGCCGGAAGCCGCGGACCTGGACCTCACACCCGACCGCGCGGCCGGCTTCTGCTCACTGCTGCGCTCGGCCGGATCGGCCGAGTCGGAGACGGGGCGGGGGATGCTCATCGGTTCCAGCTCCTCCTGCAGGACGCGGCCCGGACGGGACGAAGGGCATGACTCCGCAAGCTGCTCGTCCTCGTCGACCCACGTCCACCCGCCCGGGGAAGCCGGAATCCGGCCGGACGGGCGGGGTGTGGAGCGGTGACGCGGACGCGGCAATACGGACGACATTCTGTGATCTTCGCGGCGCCAATTGAATCCACGGTAAACACCGCATGGCCAGGAGGAAAGCTGAGTCCGTCACCCCCGTGGCTGCGAGCGGACGCTCCCTTCCGCCCGCGTCCGCGCAGCTCAGCGGGCCCCGGACGGCTCCCACCGGTACATCAGGTCCACCTCGTGGACGGTGAACCCGAGTCGCTCGTACACCCGGACGGCGGCCGCGTTGTCCGCGTCCACGTACAGCATCACCGTCGACAGGCCGCGATCCAGCAGCAGGTGCCGCAGACCCACCGCCGTCAACGCCCTCCCCAGGCCATTACCCTGCTCCGCCGGATCCACCCCCACCACGTACACCTCGCCCAGCCCGTCCGGCTGGGTCTTGGTCCAGTGGAAGCCCACCAGCCTGCCGTCCCGCTCCGCCAGGAAGAAGCCCTTCGGGTCGAACCACGGCTCGGCGATCCGCTCCGCCAGGTCCTGCTCCGTCCACGAGCCCTGCTCCGGGTGGTGGGCGAAGGCCAGCGCGTTCAACGCCAGCCAGGCCGCCTCGTCCCGGCCCGGCTCGAACGTCCGCAACTCGACGCCCGCCGGCAGCGGCACCGCGTCCGGAGCCGCCGCGGTGCGCCGCATCTGCCGCAGCTCGCGCACCAGCACCGCGCCGTGCGCCTCCGCCAGGTGCCGGGCCGCCGGGAGGCCGCCGTGCGCCCAGAAGTCCAGCCCGCCCGCGCCCTCGGCCAGCACCGCGTCCACCAGCTCGCCGCCCAGGCCCCGGCCGCGCTCCGCCGGAGCCACCGTCAGCTCCACCGTCCCCGGCCGCTCGCCCTCCAACTGCGCGTAACCGACCACCGCACCGCCCACCGACTGCACCAGGTGCCGCACACCCTCGCGCGGGCTGTCCGGCCGGATCCGCAACCGCCCGGCCTCCGACACCGCCTCCCGCCCGTCCGCCCGGGCCGCCGCCGCCAGCAGCTCCCGCACCGCCCCGGCCCGCTCCTCCGTCAGCACCTCGACCCGCTCGATCCGACCCGCGCCTGACGTGTTCTCAGAAGTCCGCATACCGGCGAGCCTACGTTCTCCGCCCCGCTTCCAGCAGAGCGCCGGGAGACCGGGGCCTCGCACCGTCGGGGCGTCGGGCTGTCGGGGCCTCGGGCCTCGGTGCTGGGTCAGGGCACCGGCCAGGCCGCCAACGCCAGTTCGGCCGTCGCGGCCAGCTCCGCCGCGTCCGCCCCGTCCCGGGCGCGCTGCGACATCCCCTGCAGCATCGCACCGCAGCAACACACCACCGTCGCCCTCGCCTACGTTCTGGACCACTCCGACGCCTGGCGTCGTCTCAACTCCCGTCGTCCCAAGGTCAGTAGACCGGGGCCACCCCCACCACGCCCCACCCCCGGGCTGCGGCCCACCGCACCACTCGCAGCGGACCGTCGAGCAGTTCCTCGGCCGGGTAGCCCGGCTCGTCCCCGAGCCCCACCAGCCAGGCCCGCACCCGGTCGAGGATCCGCTCCCGCTCCTCCCCCGACCACCCCAGGGCCGCCTCGAACTCCGGCAGCCGGTCCCACACCTGGTCCGCGCTCAGCACGAACTCCCCGAACCACCCCGGCAGCCCGAGCACCGCCTCCGGACCCACCCCGTACGCCAACGCCCCGAACGGGAACGCCTTGCGCATCACCGCGGCAAAGAACCGCTCAGGCTCCCGCTCGTCCAGCCACCCCGTCACCGCTCTGCGGAACCCCTCCGCCGCGTCCGCCCCTTCGTACCACCTGCTGATCAGCTGCCCGAGCCGATCGGCGTCCTCGTCCTCCCACAGCCTGTGGACAACCCGGCCCACGCGATTCCGCTCGTGAACCGCCTCCCACCAGGCCCGCTCGCCCTCGACCTCGGCCGGCGGCACGAACAACCCGTCCAGCCCCGGCAGCCGCCCCAGCTCGTCATCGGGCACCGCAACGACCACCCACGCCCCGGTGAATCCCACCGCTCTTCCTCTTTCCGTCTGGCGGGCCCGGAAATGCAGAAAGGGCCCCAGCCTGACGGCTGGAGCCCTTTCTTGAATGATTGTTCGGCGGCGTCCTACTCTCCCACAGGGTCCCCCCTGCAG